>JAEZRL010000111.1 GCA_023440945.1 Bacteroidota bacterium | reverse complement strand
GTTTTATTTTGCGAATGTTGGCACTTCATTATCACTGGAATCTACCTGGAGCTTCAAATAATAAAATCAAGCCAAAGAAATAAAAACAGGGCCAATCGGCTAACATCTCATTTGAATTAAAAACACTACGCTTAAACCGATTTATGATTCTTGCTGAAAGTTCTCGTTTTTTGCCTGGTGAAGCTTTTTTAAAATTTGTGTACTGGCATCGGCATAGATACCATCTGCAACAATCAATATTCCTTTTTCACCGCTGTTGGTTTCAATACCATATACTGTAGCTTCATCTCCGGGATCGGTATTACCTTCATAACGATAGGTAACTGCAATTTTTAAATCATCTGCATCAAACTTTTTATCACAACATACAATATTATTTCCTTCAAGGCGAAAATCTTCATTAAATCCTTTTTCATGCAGTGCTTTAGTAGCTTCCAACACCGTGCTGTATTTAAATCTTGTATTCATAAAATGTCATTTTATTCAATCATTATGGTTTTACGAAAGATACAATATATTGGTGAGGATTGCTATTAAATGGCTTTTCAAAACAATGTAGCAAACGGATGTGTTTTGTTTAGAAAAAACGAAACATTCCTTCTACAGCCCAGAAGCATTTCGAATGAAATTACAATACTTAACGACCTTTGTATAAAATTAATATTCCCTTTATTAACATGAATAACCGCCAGCTTTTTTTACAACACATTGCACAAACTTCCGAAGCACCTATCGGATTGGAAATGACAAAAGCCACAGGCATTTATCAGTTTGATGTAAATGGTAAAAAATATATTGATCTTATCTCAGGTTTCAGCGTTTGTAATATCGGTCATAGCCATCCAAAAGTGGTGGAAGCCGTACAAAAACAAGCTGCAGATTACATGCACCTGATCGTTTACGGTGAATTTATAGAGACACCACAGGTTGCCTATGCCAAAATACTAACGGATCTTTTGCCTCCACCACTTAATTCGGTTTATTTTACTAACAGCGGCGCAGAAGCGACTGAAGGTGCAATGAAGCTTGCAAAACGTGCAACAAACCGTTCGAAGATTATTTGTTTTAATAAAAGTTATCATGGAAGTACACAAGGTGCATTAAGTGTGATGGGCAATGAATATTTCCGGAATGCATTCCGACCTTTGCTGCCGGACATTTATCATTACGATTATGGAAGCAAAGAAGCAATAGATGCGATAGATGAAGCAACGGCTTGCATTATTCTCGAAACTGTCCAAGCTGAAAGTGGCGTTACAAAACCTTCAAAAAAATGGATGCAGGCAATTCGAAACAAGTGTAACGAAACAGGAAGTTTGATGATATTGGACGAAGTGCAGGCAGGCTTTGGAAGAACAGGAAGTTTATGGGCATTTCAACAATTTGATCTGATTCCGGATATTTTATTATTAGGTAAAGCGCTTGGTGGAGGAATGCCTTTGGGTGCTTTTATTGCAGACAGAAAGCTGATGAATTTATTAACCTTCGATCCGGTGCTTGGCCATATTACCACTTTTGGGGGCCATCCTGTTTCGTGTGCCGCAGGAAAAGCTGCACTGGAAGTTTTATTGGAAGGAAAGTATATTGAAGAAGTAAAAGCGAAAGAACAAATTTTATTAAAGCAACTTCAGTATCCTGCTATCTAGAAAATAAAAACAGCCGGACTTTGGGCATCGCTTGAATTTGATAGTTTCGAAACGAATAGAAAAGTGATAGAATGTTGTATTGCAAACGGCTTGATTGCAGACTGGTTTCTATTTGCACCAGAGTGTATGCGAATTGGACCACCATTAATAATTGCAGAAGAAGAATTATTGGAAGTATGTGATACAATTATCAGGAGTATTGAAGATGCATTATAATTTATCCTGCCCTTTCCGCTATCGCCTTTGCAGCAATGTATCCGCTTGTCCAGGCATTTTGAAAATTATAACCCCCTGTAATTCCATCTATATCCATTACTTCTCCTGCAAAAAATAAGTTTTCAAGTTTTTTGCTCTGCATTGTGTTTGGATCAATTTCTGATAATTTAATTCCACCACTGGTTACAAATTCTTCTTTAAAAGTTGTTTTACCTTTTACTTCAAATGTTTGTGCTGTTAAAAGCTGGATAAGGTTATTTTGCTCTTTTGCTAATAATTCACTCCAGTTTTTTTGCTCATCAATTCCTGCTAGTTTTAAAAAATATAACCACAACCTATTGGGTAATTTAAACGGATTCTTATTACTGATCTTTTGTGCTGCAAATTCATTTCTTAATTTGTGCCACGCTTCTTTTAAAGTTTGCCCTGTATAGTTATGCAGCCAGTTTATTAAGATAAAAAAATGATAGTTTCTTTCGGCGAGTTCTCTTGCTCCCCATGCGGATAATTTTAAAACAGCAGGACCGCTCATGCCCCAATGTGTTATCAATAACGGACCTTCCGCATTTAGTTTGCTTCCAACAATTTTTACGATTGCATTCTCAACGCTTACACCCATCAAATCTGTCAAAGCATTGCCTGGCATATTAAAAGTGAACAATGATGGAACGGGTTCTTCTATTGTATAACCAAGTCTTCTTAACCAATCAAATTGTGAAGATTTTGGATAACCACCGGTTGCAATACAGATAAAATCAGAATCTATGAATTCAAAATCCGAAAAATAGATCCTGAATTTTTTATCTTTTTTACTTTGCTTTTCCTTTAGAATTTCACTATTGTTATTTATAATTTCCTCACTCGAATTTCTAACTTCAATATTTTGAACATTCCTGTTCATCAAAATTGTTACACTATATTTATTTGCTTCTTTTATCAAACATTCAATAACGGTTTGTGAATTATCCGTAACAGGAAACATTCTTCCATCTGCTTCTGTTTTCAGCTGCACACCTCTTTCTTCAAACCAGCTAATGGTATCTTTTGTATTGAACCAGTGAAAAGATTTTTTCAAAAAATTTTGTCCTCTCGGATATCGCTTAACCAATTCTGCAATATCAAAACAAGCATGCGTAACATTGCATCTGCCGCCACCGCTTATCTTCACTTTTGATAAAAGTTTATTGCTTTTTTCAATAATGATAACTTTCAAAGATGCATTCATCCTTGCAGCATTAACGGCACAAAAAAAACCAGCAGCGCCACCACCAATAACAACCAGGATGCTTGCATTTTTATCTGCAGAAAAGAGATTGCTATTGTAAGAAAGATTCAATTCACTCATAATAAAAAAGCTCTGGATAAACCAAAGCTTTGCATTTAAGATTTGCTTATTTTATTATCCCAAAACATTTGCAGTTACGGGATTGTAATAAGATGTATTCAAATTTGTATTTGCTTTTTCTGCAGCTTCTATAATGCTGTAATCAGATAAGATCAACGCCTTATTCTTCTTTACACAAACATCGTGTTCAAAATGTACAGAAGGTTTTCCATCCCTTGTTCTAACCGTCCAGCCATCATCTTCTGTATAAACTTCTTTCGCACCTAAATTTATCATTGGTTCTATAGCCAGCACAAGATTTTCTTTCAGTTTCGGACCACTGCCTCTTTTACCATAATTTGGAACCTGTGGATCTTCATGCAGATTCTTGCCCAAACCATGACCCACCAGTTCTCTCACCACGCCATAACCATGTTTCTTTTCCGTATAATCCTGTATAGCAAACGCAATATCACCTACACGATTACCAACAATCGCTTTTTCAATTCCTCTGTAAAGCGACTCTTTTGTTATTCTTACAAGATCAAGCACTTCATTACTAACTTCTCCTAAAATAAAAGTATAAGCATGATCGCCATGCCAGCCATTTAAAACAACACCCATATCAATTGAAACAATATCGCCTTCTTTTAAGGGAACATCGTTTGGAAAACCATGTACCACCACATCATTTACAGAAGCTCAAATGGTAAAGTGGTAACCATTATAATTTAAAAAAGATGGAAAAGCTTTATTGTCTTTCACAAACTCAAAACAAAGCCGGTCAATTTGCTTTGTTGTTATTCCCGGTTTCAGCACTTTTGCAACCTCGGTAAGTGTTTTACTCACAAGCGTTGCGCTTTCTTTCATTAAGGCTATTTGTGCTTCGGATTTTTGTATCAGCATATCATGAAATCTCCTTGTCAAATCTTTAAATTTTAGATGCTAAATGTTATAAAGACGAACGGATTGCGACGCAAGGGACGATGCCATATAAAACTTTAGTTCGTATACATAGAAACAATCTTTATGTACCGAACTTTATAATATCATTCGACTTCCGTTGCATCGCACTCTTATACGTTCTGTAACACTATTCAACACCTTATTGCAAAAAAACCTGCCAGAATCTCCGGGCAGGTTTTGGTTTTATACAAATATTTTCAATACTAATTAATAACCTACGGTAGTTGTAGCTTGCCTTCCCTGCAAACGACCGCCCTTTATCAATCCATCATATTGACGCATCAATAAATGTGTTTCTATCTGCTGCAGTGTATCTAAAATTACAGCAACCATGATCAATAATGATGTACCGCCATAAAAAGAACTGAAAAAGCTGGTAACCCCTAATCTTTGCGCAAAACCAGGAAAAATACCTACCAACGCCAAAAATATAGCGCCGGGGAAAGTCACCTTATCCATAATAGCACCGATATAATCTGATGTTGGCTGGCCAGGCTTTACCCCTGGAATAAAGCCGTTGTTGCGCTTAAGATCTTCACTCATTTGCTTTGGGTTAAAGATCAAAGCGGTGTATAAGAAAGTGAAGGCAATAACCATTACGCCATAAATCACCATATACCAGGCGTTGCTATGATCGCTGAATATACCAATGATGCCTTGTTTACTATCAAGATTTGTAAATGACACCAAAGTTGGCAGAAACATAATTGCCTGGGCAAAGATGATAGGCATAACACCCGCAGCGTTCACTTTAATAGGAAGAAATTGCCTTGCACCGCCAAACTGCCTGTTACCAACAATTTGTTTAGCATAATTAACAGGTATTTTTCTAACGCCCTGAACAAGAATAACGCAACCCATAATGATAGCGATCAGCACCGCAATTTCAATCAGGAAGATTAATAATCCACCGCCACCTCTTGCTTGCTTTGCATTGAATTCCTGTATTAAAGCTTGTGGCAAACGTGAAAGGATACCAATCATGATGATGATAGAAGTACCATTACCCAAACCTTTATCCTGTATCTTTTCACCCAGCCACATTACAAATAAAGTACCTGCGGTAAGGAGAATGATGGTAGAATAAAAAAAGTAAGGATGAAAAGCCGGAATGATAGCTTCAGCATAACCGGGACTATTTAAATAAGAAACATACGCACCAGCCTGGAAAAGCGTAACAATAACGGTTAGATAACGTGTCCACTGATTGATCTTTTTACGGCCACTCTCACCTTCCTTCTGAACCTTTTGCAACTGCGGAACAAGAATCGTCATCAACTGCATAAAGATGGAAGCCGAAATGTAAGGCATGATACCCAAGGCAAGGATAGAAGCCTGCGAAAAGGCACCACCTGCGAAAGTATCAAACAAACCCAATAAACCGTTACCTCTTGTATTGGCAGCCGCTTCCTGGATTTTATTAGGATCAATACCTGGTAAAACAATATGAGTACCGAAGCGGTATACTAACAAGAAACCCAATGTTACAAGTATCTTGTTACGTAGCTCTTCGATGCTCCAGATATTTTTTAAAGTCTGAATAAATTTTTTCACTGATCAAGATTGTAATGTGATATAGTCTCTCCAAGTAAACGCACTCTTGATGCGTATGGCAAATATCGTTTAAATTTTATTGCAAAACTTCAACGCTTCCACCTGCAGCTTCAATTGCTGATTTAGCTTTCTGGCTTACAGCATTTACTTTAAAAGTGAGCTTCGATTTTAATTCACCGTTACCTAAAACTTTAACCTTATCTGTACGGCCAACCAATCCGTTTACATACAGATTCTCTACTGTAAATTCAGAAATGCCATATTTCTCAGTTATTTGTTCTATCTGTCCCAGGTTAAATATCTTAAACTCGATCTTGTTATTGTTTTTAAAGCCACGTTTTGGTAATCTTCTTTGAATTGGCATCTGTCCACCTTCGTGAGCCATTTTGTTTTTAAAACCAGAACGGCTTTGATGACCTTTATTTCCTTTTGTAGATGTGCCGCCTTTACCGGATGCTTCACCACGACCTAAACGTTTTTCTTTGTGTACAGAACCTTCAGCAGGTTTTAAATTGTGCAATTTCATTTTAAATTGATTTTTTACTTAACGGGGAAATCGCCCCTCGCTTTTACAGTTTTATAAAAATTAAAAAACTAAAAACCAAAATAAACGTTTTAGTTTTTAGTTAGTTCATTTCAATACAAAATTTATTTTCCTTTTAAGCAAGTTCTTCCACCTTCACCAGATGGGTTACTTTGTGAACCATGCCTAAAATTTGTGGCGTAGCTTCAACTTCTTTTGAAGAATTCAGCTTCTTCAAACCCAAAGCCTTCAAGGTTAATTTTTGACGCTCAGGTCTGTCTATCGCACTTTTAACTTGTGTTATTTTAATTTTTGCCATTGTGAGTCAGTTTGTGTCATTGATTCAATAAGTCACCAGGTTTTTACCATTGACCATTTATCATTGACTATCCGTTAAAAACTTTCTTTAATTGAAGATTGCGGTTTTTTGCTACTTCAATCGGTTCGCGTAAAAGTGTTAATGCTTTTATAGTTGCTTTTACCACATTGTGCGGATTGGCAGAACCAAGGCTTTTTGCCAGCACGTCTGTTAAACCGGCACTTTCCAATACGGCACGCATACTTCCACCGGCTATCACACCCGTACCATGAGCAGCAGGTTTGATCAACACTTTTGCTGCACCTTCTTTAGCCCATTGATCATGTGGAATTGTACCATGCATAAGTGGAACTTTTACCAAATTCTTCTTTGCATCTTCAATGCCTTTGGTAATCGCTTCCTGAACTTCTTTTGCTTTACCAAGACCCTGGCCTACCACACCATTTTCATTTCCCACTACAACAAGTGCAGAGAAACTGAAAGTACGTCCGCCTTTGGTCGTTTTTACCACACGGTTAATCGCTACAACTTTCTCCTTCAGTTCAACTTCACCGCCGGCTTTTACTTTATTTACGTTTGCTTTAGACATCGTTTAATTTTGGAAATTCGATATTTAAAAAATTCAATCAATTAAAATTGCAGTCCACCTTCCCTTGCGCCGTCAGCCACCGCTTTTACACGGCCATGATACAAATAACCGCCACGATCAAAAACCACTTCTTTTATTCCAAGTTCTGCAGCTTTACGGGCAATAGCAGCACCGGCAAGTTTTGAAAGTTCGCTCTTAGGAGCTTTTTGCGTAGCAATATCTTTATCTTTTGTAGAGGCAGAAGCAAGTGTTACACCACTAACGTCATCAATTAATTGGATGTAGGTTTGTGTGTTGCTGCGAAAAACAGAAAGCCTTGGCTTTTGTGCAGTGCCGGAGATCTTTCTGCGAATTCTGTAACGAATCTTTTGCCTTCTTAAAACTTTAGTGTCCATTGTTGTTTGTTTATTATCCTCCGATACTGCCGGAGAATTATTATTTTATCAACTATATCTTTTTGGTCGTCTTCGTTGTGTCACTCACTTGTGCGACTTGTTCTCTGGTCATCTGTGATTCTTCTGTTGAAATGTGCGACGCAACAAAAGCTTTATTTATGTTCAAAAGCCGGTGACATAAAAATTAGAAACCATGATAACCGGCCGAATAGATTATTTACCTGCAGCCTTACCAGCTTTACGACGGATAAATTCGCCGGTATATCTAACACCTTTTCCTTTGTAAGGCTCTGGTTTACGCAGACTGCGGATTTTTGCAGCTACCTGGCCAAGTAATTGTTTATCTATACCTTCCAAAGTAATTTTTGGATTTTGTCCTTTTTCGGTTACGGTGGTAACTTTTAATTCCTTAGGAATATCGAAAATGATATTGTGCGAAAAACCCAAAGAAAGATCAAGTGTATTGCCCTGGTTGGCAGCTTTGTAACCTACACCAACCAATTCAAGATCTTTTTTATAACCTTCCGTTACGCCTTTTACCTGATTAGCAATTAATGCACGGTATAAGCCATGCATAGCTTTATGACGGATCTGATCTGTAGGACGGCCTATGTTTATTTCGCCATCTTTTACTTCAATTTTAATATCACGATCAACAGCTTCTTTCAGTTCACCTTTAGGCCCTTTAATAGTTACATTATTACCAGCATCAACTGTAACGGTAACCCCTTTTGGAACTGCGATCGGACTTCTACCTACACGAGACATAACTTAATTTTTTTATTCTGATGATTTTATATTTTGTTGCTGACCGGATCAGCCTGAATAGGTATCGGCTTAATGTATCAACAACCACTCAAAGCTCAGAGCTGATAGCCCGGGCTTTATTAATATATGTGACAAAGAACTTCTCCGCCTACATTTTCGGTTTTAGCCTGCTTATCGGTCATCACACCTTTTGATGTGCTTAAAATAGCAACGCCCAATCCATTGATAACTCTTCTGAAATCAGAAGGTTTTGCATATTGACGCAGACCAGGACGGCTAACTCTTTCAAGAGAACGGATAGCCGGTTGTTTGGTAGCCGGATCATATTTTAGCGCTATTTTTATTAGTCCCTGCTTATTGTCATCTTCAAACTTATACTTAAGAATATATCCCTGTTCGTATAAGATCTCAGTCATACGCTTCTTTAAATTAGAAGCAGGAATTTCAACTATTCTATGACCAGCCAATTGTGCATTACGAATCCTTGTAAGGTAGTCTGCTATAGGATCTGTTACCATATTTATCTTCTCCTACGTCCCGATATCTCGGGATAATTGGAATTTTAAAGTTGTATGTTGTATGTGTATGTCTGAAGTTTTAAGCTATTTGTTAGTGACAGATTTATCATCTATCACTTATTATAACTTATAACTTTTTCTACCAGCTTGCTTTTTTTACACCTGGAATTTTACCAGCCAAAGCCATATCGCGAAAAGTTACCCTTGATAATCCAAAATATCTCATGTAACCCCTTGGACGGCCTGTTAACTGGTCACGATTTTTTAAACGTACAGGTGATGCATTCCTGGGTAATTGATCCAATGCAGCATAATCACCTGCAGCTTTTAAAGCAGCACGCTTTTCAGCATACTTCGCAACCATTTCCCTGCGTTTTCTGTCTCTGGCTTTTACTGATTCTTTTGCCATAATTTTTAAATTCTAATATTGAAAAACTAAAGAACTAAATTTAGATTTTAGCTTCTATTCTTTAGTTTTTATTGATTATCCTTTTTGATGTTTTTGAAAGGCAAACCAAGTTCCTTTAATAATTCATAAGCTTCTTCGTTGCTGTCAGCAGAAGTTACGAAAGTGATATCCAAACCGGTAATCTTATTTACCTTATCGATATCAATTTCAGGAAAAATGATTTGTTCTGTTACACCTAAAGTGTAATTTCCACGACCATCAAAAGCCTTATCACTAATGCCTTTAAAGTCACGAACACGTGGTAATGCAACAGCAATCAAACGATCCAGAAATTCGTACATTTTTTCACCACGTAAAGTAACACGTGCACCAATAGGCATGCCTTTACGCAATTTAAAGTTCGAAATATCCTTCTTTGAAAAAGTAGGCATAGCTTTTTGGCCTGTGATGTTTGTCAGCTCGTCCACCGCAACATCAACCAATTTTTTATCCGCAACAGCTCCATTAACGCCACGGTTAATGGCGATCTTTTCAAGTTTAGGAGCCTGCATTATGCTTTTATATCCATACTTTTTCATTAAAGCAGGTACAACTTCCTTTTTGTACTTATCTGCTAATCTCGGAGTATATTTTACTGTACTCATTATTTAATAGCC
>JAEZRL010000477.1 GCA_023440945.1 Bacteroidota bacterium | reverse complement strand
TACTCATCTCTTCTGCTCTTGCAGCACAGCAAAAAACGTATTGCAATCCTATTAATCTCGATTATGGATATACACCTATTCCGAATTTTTCTGAGCAGGGAAGGCACCGTGCAACAGCTGATCCTGTGATCGTTCTTTTCAAGGGGAAATATTTTCTGTTTTCAACAAATCAATGGGGTTATTGGTGGAGCAATGATATGTATCACTGGAATTTTATTTCACGTAAGTTTTTAAAACCTTATCATCATGTGTATGATGAATTATGTGCACCTGCTGTTTGGTCAATGGGCGATACATTGTTTGTGATAGGCTCAACTTACACAACCAATTTCCCTATCTGGATGAGTACTAATCCAACCGTTGATGACTGGAAAGAGGCAATTGATTCTTCTAAGGCCGGCGCTTGGGATCCGGCTTATTTTTTAGACGATGATAACCGTTTGTATCTCTATCATGGCTCAAGTAATTTCTATCCCCTTTACGGACGTGAAATTGATCGCCATACTTTGCAGCCTATCAGTGAAGACAAACCTTTAATCCATTTGAATGATTCGCTTCATGGGTGGGAACGTTTTGGCGAATATCACGACAACACATTCCTTCGTCCGTTTATAGAAGGTGCATGGATGAATAAACACAATGGAAAATATTATCTGCAATACGGAGCACCAGGAACAGAATTTAGTGGTTATGGAGATGGTGTTTATATCAGCGAACATCCTTTAGGCTCTTTCGCTTATCAGAAGCACAATCCTTTTTCTTATAAGCCCGGTGGCTTTGCAAGAGGTGCAGGTCATGGTTCTACTTACCAGGACAATTATGGTAACTGGTGGCATATTTCAAGCATAACCATCAATGTAAAAAACAGTTTTGAAAGAAGACTTGGTATCTGGCCTGCAGGTTTTGATAAAGATGATGTTTTGTATTGCAACACTGCTTACGGCGATTATCCAACGTATCTGCCTTCACATAGGAATGAAGATCATGCCAAAGGTAATTTTACAGGATGGATGTTATTGAATTATGCGAAGCCAGTAGAAGTATCTTCAACTCTTGGAGGATATAAACCAAACTTTGCAGTGGATGAAGATATTAAGACGTACTGGAGTGCAAAAACAGGGAATCGTGGTGAATGGTTTCAAACTGATCTTGGTGAAGTAAGTACCATTAATGCTATTCAAATTAATTACGCTGATCAGGATGTTGATTCAAGCTATTTAGGGAAGATAAACGGCATTTATCATCAGTATAAAATTTATGCTTCTGACGACGGCAAGAACTGGAAAGTTTTGATTGATAAAAGCAATAATAAAAAAGATGTTCCCCATGATTATATCGAATTAGGTACTCCTATAAAATCACGTTATTTGAAGATGGAGAATTTACACATGTCAGGTGGAAAATTTGCATTAAGCGGATTTCGTGTTTTTGGTAAAGGCAATGGTAATGTGCCCGATACAGTAAAACATTTTATAGTGTTGCGTGGAGATAGCGAAAGAAGAAATGCTTGGCTTAAATGGCAGCTTGCTGATGATGCAACCGGTTATGTTATTTATACAGGTGTTGCTCCTGATAAATTATATACAAGTATAATGGTATATGGCGCTAATGAATATTATTTCAGTGCAATGGATAGGGATATTCCATATTATTTTCAAATTGAAGCTTTTAATGAAAATGGAATAAGCAAAAGAACAGAGGTTGTAAAAGTGGAATAAAATAAAGGCATTTAAGCTTATAAGGTTTTCAAAACGGATAGGTTTTATTTACTTGCTTAGTGCTTTTAACTTCTCCCACATTTCCGGCAATCGTTTTATCCACACAAGCTCACGTTTTTTTATAGATGCTTCTTCTACAGGTGAGCCAAAATAAATTTTATTGCCATCGATAGAAGCGGCGACACCACTTTGTGCGTACACTACTGCGTTGCTTCCGATGGTTAATGTTTTGCTTACACCAACCTGTCCCCATAACACAACTCCGTCTTCAATAACAACAGCCCCCGCGATGCCAACCTGGGCAGCAAATAAGCAATTCTTACCAACGTTTGTATCGTGACCAATATGCACCATGTTATCCATCTTTGTTCCTCTGCCAATTCTGGTTGATGCAGTAACGCCGCGATCAATCGTGCAACCCGCGCCTATCTCTACATCATCTTCAATAATAACATTACCACAGCTCTGCATTTTTTTATACCATACATCACGATTCTTTTTTGTGTTATAATAAAATGCATCGCTGCCTATAACAGTACCTGCATGTATCACAACGTTATTACCAATCTTTGTATAATCAAGAATACTAACATTGGGATGAATGGTGCAGTTGCTGCCGATCTTCACATCTTTACCAATAAAAACATTCGGCATTATGATCGTATCCTTACCAATAACAGCAGTGTTGCTTATAGGTTTTTCAGCAGCAGTAAATGGCCTGAAATGATTTACAATTTTTAAGTAAGCTTCAAATGGTTCAGTAACTATCAACAGATTTTTTCCTTCAGGAACATTTACATCTTTTGTATTAATAATGATGTGTGTTGCTGCACTTTGCAAACAGGTGTTATAATATTTTGGATGATCAACAAATACAAGATCACCTTCTTCCACTTTATGTATTTCATTAATGCCAAAGGCTTGTGCTGATGCATTACCAACAATTTCTGCATTGATCAATTCGGCGATCCATTCAAGTGTAACAGGAGCAGGAAATTTCATTCGGATTAATTTACATTTCAAAGGTAACATGTAAGCAACGAGTAAATGAGTGAATGATGAAACGAAAATTATTTTTAGCAGATGTTTTTATTGCAGTAAAAAATTAAAAACAGTTTAAACAAGAAACTGCTTTTGCATTTTTATGCATTGTATTCACACGAATAAAAAAAATGTGTATAAAATTCTTTCAATTTTTTTTTGCTTTCGTAAAAAACCTTTTTAATATTGTGATGGGAATTTTATTCCCGGTACTTACTAACCCATCCATTATACAAAGTCCCGCATCTGCGGGATTTTTATTTTATGCAACACTACTTCATTATTTATAAGCCATACCAGGTTTTATCACAGTTCTCTACTAAAGATGATAAAAAAACATTGACTGATTTTTTTGATGTACCTAAAGATGTTTATCCTGTTGGAAGGCTTGATTACGACAGCGAAGGTTTACTAATTCTCTCGAATGATGCAGCGTTAAATCATCGCTTACTTAATCCAAAATTTTCTCATGAGAGAGAATATTGGGTTCAGGTTGATGGCGCTGTAACCCTTGCTGCTATTGAACAATTAGAATGTGGTGTTATGATAAACACCGATGGAAAATTGTATAAAACAAAACCATGCAAAGCATTTCTATTTGATAAAGAGCCAAAGGTTGCTGAACGAAAACCGCCGATAAGATTCAGAAAAGAAATTCCGGCACCGTGGATAAAAATTATTCTTGCAGAGGGTAAAAACCGGCAAGTTAGAAAGATGACGGCAAAAGTTGGTTTCCCTACTTTGCGCTTGATACGTTATCGCATTGAACAACTTGAATTGAATGATATGCAACCCGGCGATATTATCAGTCTTTCAAAAAAGATAATTCATCAAAAACTTTTTGATCAGTAGTTATCATATCATCTTCAAAAACTTTTTTAATTACTGATGTGTTTATCCAAAATAAAAAAGCTGCAGAAATTTTCCGCAGCTTTTTATTCAATCAAAAGGAAATGTTTATTTCTGAAAAAATTGGATGTAGGCCATAGCAAGAGTATTGTTAGATGCTTTTGGATCATTCACTTTTGCAACAACAAATAGCTTATGCAATTTGCCATCATTCACCTGTTCTATGTTTGAATTTAAGGTTTTGAATTGCGGCTTAACAGCATTGGAAGGTTTTTCTCCCTGCTTTCCTGCCACTCCTTCAAACTTATATTCACCTATCTTCTTTCCTTCAGGTGAATCAAGATGTAACTCGATGGTATATGCAGCAATTGGCTGTTCTGTCCATCCAAGCATTATCGAAGCACGGGAGATGGTTGAAAGATCAATACTATCTGTACTAAACCATCCGTTGTTTGCTGGTAAAAGCATGTATGCAGTTCCGTTGAAAGAAGCTTTATTAAAACCTTCCATGTTTTCTATTCCTGCAAACATTAGCTTGCTATTGCGCAAAGAAATCGAAGCCCCTCCATCAAGTGGTTTTATGTTGTTGCCGCCTTTGTCTGTATAAGTTGCAAGAAGCGTTAATACACCATTATCTTTTGCAGGTTTATTAAGTGTTGCATTTACTGTACCTTGTTGTGGTAATGATTTTATTTTTTGTTGAGATGAAGCAAGTGATAACACCCAATTGATGATCATTCTCGCATCATCTGGTTTGAGATCAGGATGTGCAGCCATTGCTACTTCACCCCAGTTTCCTGAACCACCTTTTATCACCTTTTGAACAAGATAATTAAGTGCATCAGGATTTTTTTGATAACGTTCTGCAACCTGTGTGAAAGCAGGTCCGATAGATTTTTCATCTACTTTATGACAACTCTTACAATCAAGAGACATCATCAGATTTTTACCCATCATTGTTTCACTTATCACCTGGTGACCTTGTGAACTTCCTGCTTTATCTGTTCCTTCTGCATAGTCTGCAGTTACAATGAGATTACCAATATCAATCTTTGAAGTATCATCCTTATCATTTACAACAACATTATACTTAACAGGTGAACCGGGAAAATAAAATGTTTTGTTTCCTGCAAGTTCAATGTTTACTTGCGGCGCTTCGTTACCTGCATACACAGCAACAATACCGCTTTTTGAAGATGCATTTTTATCATCTTTTACTGTAACAGTTATCGGGTAATCGCCAATGCTGTTTAAAGTGTATTGCAGTTTTGGTTCTGTTGTAGTTTTTTTAGTACC
Source organism: Bacteroidota bacterium (assembly GCA_023440945.1). Lineage (GTDB taxonomy): Bacteria > Bacteroidota > Bacteroidia > Chitinophagales > Chitinophagaceae > JAEZRL01. Next base: position 7,193 of record JAEZRL010000477.1, on the reverse strand, counting down.
ATTACCAAGATCCCACTCATAAGTAAGTTTATCACCATCAGGATCTCTTGCATCAACCGTCGCATTTATCTGCAATGGAATATCACCGGAAGTTTTATCAACACTTATATTATTAACTACAGGAGGTCTGTTACCTGAATTAAAATCAATGCGTACAAGTCCGGCATCCGGATTTTTTGCAAACCATCCGCTTCCATATTCAAGAATATACAATTTACCATCCGGCCCAACTTCCATATCAACAGGATTCGAAAACTTGGTATGAAGCATGAAAGGTTCCATGTTATCAAAATCACCATTCTCCCGCATTGTTACAACTTTTATCCATCCACGCATCCATTCATAAATAAATAATTTACCGTTATAATAATCAGGCAATCTTGTTTCTTTTGGATACATATCAGTGTAATAAACAGGGCCGGCCATCGCTGTTCTGCCGCCACTGCCTACTTGCGGAAAATCTTTTGAAATGCCATAAGGATACCAGATAAACGCTGGATTTGCAGGAGGTAATTCTCTTAAGCCGGTGTTATTACGGGAATCGTTTATGGGACGCTGCGGATCGAATGCAGGGCCTGATTTTCCTGTTGCATAATCGTAAGCATGATAAGCATAATTATCTCCAATGAACAAAGGCCATCCAAAGAAACCTGCTTTTCTTGCCTGGTTCACTTCATCATAACCGCGAGGGCCACGAGTTTCCAAACTATCAACATTAGAATCAGGACCAACTTCACCCCAATATAAAAATCCATTCTTTTGATCCACAGAAATACGATAAGGATTCCTATCACCCATCACATAAATTTCAGGTCTTGTTTTTTCTGTTCCTTTAGGGAAAAGATTTCCATCCGGAATTTCGTACGTACCATTTTCATTTACTTTGATGCGTAAAATTTTTCCACGGAGATCATTTGTGTTGCCCGCACTTCTTCTGTCATCATAATGTTCAAAACCTGGACGATCATCAAGGGGAGCAAAACCATGTGTGTTATAGGGTTGATTCGGTTCGTCAAAAGGTGTTGTATTATCGCCTGTTGATAAAAACAACATCCTGTCTTTACCGAAAGCGATAGAGCCGCCGGTGTGGCAACAAATCTCTCTTTGTGAATAGAGCTGAAGAATGATCTTTTCTGATTTCATATCAATAGAATCATTCACCAAAGTGAAGCGGGATAAGCGATTGACAGAAGTATCGGTTGGACTATAATAAATATACACGAAATGATTTTTGCTGAAATCAGGATCAGCATGAATGCCAAGTAAACCTTCTTCTGCATTAACGCCGGGTGTACTTGTTTTCCAATACACATCCAAATGACCTGCAGGTTTTACTGTTTTAGAATCGCTTTTATAGATAACTAAATCACCACGTCTTTGTGCAATCAAAATATCAAGATTTGGCAGAATTGTCATTTCTGTTGGTTCAAAAAAAGTTCCGTTAACCAATTGCACTTTTGTAAAACGGTCTTCTTCGGGAACAAGCGGTGTTTTCACCTTTGAATAATCTAATTCTTTGTTATCCCCGATGGCATATTCAATACCGCCAAGAAGATGTTTTAAATAGTTAGGATCGGTGTAGGATTCATCTGTATGGCCTAATTCAGTGTACCATGCACGTCCGCCATCATATTCATGATACCAGGCCATCGGATGATCATTATTCATTGTTCCACCTTCGTAACTTTTCTCATCAATTTTTATAAGAACATGCACATCTTTATTAAAGTTTTTAAAGTTGTACCATTCATCTTTTCTCTTCCATTCTTTAGGCAGATGTTTGGTAGAAATGTGATCCTGGTCAACAACGTTCAGCACCGCTTCCTGTTGTTGTGGATGACCATTGAAGTTTGCACCAACCAATCGGGTGTACCATCCCCAATGATAACCTGCATCTGTTGCAGCATGTACACCAACAAAACCGCCACCTGCTTCAATGTAACGTTGAAAGGCATTTTCCTGGTAATTATTCAATAATACATCTGCAGTATCAGTTGTATTTAAAAAAACAACTGCAGAATATTTTTTAAGCGTGTCATCTGTAAACCATTCTGCATTAGTAGTAGTATCAACATCGAAATTATTTTCCTGCCCGAGTTTTATAATGGCATTAATGCCTGCAGGAATAGATGAATGATGAAAACCGGATGTTTTACTAAACACTAATACTTTGGGTTTTCCGGAGCGGGTTTTGCAACCGAACAAAAAAATAAACAGCAAGGCTGCTACTGGCAACAAACGTGATATATTTCTCATAATGTTAAAGGATAGAGCAATAAAGTTAGGGGATATGAGGTATAACGATGTAAAACAACTGCGTAAAAATGTTTTACTTCAAAATTTCTATATAGAAAACAAAAAAACTTCGCAACGTTTTTTTCATTGCGAAGTTTTAATAACAAAAAAATAAACAACCAACCGAATTCAATAACCAAACATAAAATTATTTCAATTTGCTTAAGGCGGCTTCTATTCTTGTAAACGCTTTTTCAATATTCTGCATACTGTTAGCGAAAGAAAAGCGAACACAGTTTGGTTCACCAAACGCATCGCCCATAACAGAAGACACATGTGCAGTATTTAAAAGATACATGCTGAAATCAGGCGCATTATTTACTGTTGTTTCGCCATCGCTTTTGCCATAATAAGAAGACACATCCGGGAAGATGTAAAATGCTCCCTGAGGCTCAAAACATTTAAAGCCCGGAATTTGTTTTACCAGTTCCAGAATTCTTTCTCTTCTCTTTGTAAACTCTTCAACCATTTCCATTGTTGGACGAAGATCATGCGTTAACGCAACCACTGCAGCTTTTTGTGTGATGGAGTTTGTGCCACTTGTAAATTGTCCCTGAATTTTTTCACAAGCTTTTGCAACTTCTGCATTAGCTGCAATATAACCCAGGCGCCAGCCCGTCATTGCAAAGCCCTTACTCAATCCGTTTACAATTATTACGCGATCTTTCAGGTCATCAAATTGTGCAATGCTTTCGTGTTTTCCAACAAAATTTATATATTCATAAATTTCATCAGAGATGATGTAAACGTTCGGATGTTTTCTGAACACTTCCGCTAATCCTTGTAACTCCTCTTTGCTGTACACGGTGCCTGAAGGATTGCATGGTGAAGAGAATAAGAATGCTTTTGTTTTATCAGTTATCGCATCTTCTAATTGTTGCGGTGTTATTTTGAAACCGGACTCTAAAGAGGTATGCACTTCAATTACTTTACCTCTTGCGATTTTAACCAATTCGGAATAAGTTACCCAATAAGGCGTTGGAATAATTACTTCTTCATTATCATCAACAAGTGCAAGAATGGTATTGGCTAAACTTTGTTTTGCGCCTGTTGATACAACAATATTTTCTGGTTTGTAATCAAGATCATTGTCTCTTTTCAATTTATGACAAACAGCTTCGCGGAGATCTAAAAATCCGGGAACCGGTGTGTAGTGGCTCCAGTTATCCTGGATCGCCTTTATCGCTGCATCCTTGATGTGTTGAGGTGTATCAAAATCCGGTTCGCCTAAACTAAGGTCAATAACATCAATTCCTTTGGCTCGCAATTCACGGCCAAGTTTTGCCATTTTCAATGTTTCAGGTTCGTTGAAACGTTGCAGAAGAGAAGAAAGTTGCATTGTATGAAGTATAAATTTTAAGGACTGCAAATGTAATGATATTGCAATTTCAAATGGTGCAGCGATTTTAAGGATGATTTTATCACCCTAAATTTAACAATCATTAATCGCTATATTCAAAACAAATAAATTCGCTCTTAAATGACCTTACCTTATTTTTTTGAAGAAACAATTGATGGAACAGCAACTCATTTTATTTTGGGTGAAGAAACAAGCAAACATTGTGTGCAGGTGCTGCGAATGCGGGCGGGAGAACAATTGCAATTAACAAACGGCAAAGGCTTGTTATTAACAGCAACGATAACAAAAGAAGATAAGCGAAGATGTGAAGTAGTTATAACTGAAAGAAATTTTGCAGAAGCATCACAAAAGAAAATCAGCATTGCTATTTCTTTATTAAAAAATACAAACAGGTTTGAATGGTTTTTAGAAAAGGCCACAGAATTAGGTGTAAATGAAATTATTCCTTTGTTATGCGAACGTACTGAGAGGCATTATTTCCGTTATGACCGGATGAGAAATATTTTAATAGCGGCGATGCTGCAAAGCCAGCAAGCATTGTTACCACATTTAAGTGAACCAAAAGCGTTTGAAGAGGTAATTAATTTTTCCTTTTATTCATCTAAATTAATTGCCTTCTGCGGTGAAGGTGAAAAAAGAGGTTTGAATGATTTTAAAATGGACGGATCAGTGCAGATTTTTATTGGTCCTGAAGGTGATTTCTCAGAGCGTGAAATTCAGTCAACAATAGAAAAAAATTTTATACCGGTTAGTTTGGGAAATACGCGTTTGAGAACAGAAACTGCAGGCATTGTTGCTGCGGTTTTATTAGTTAACAACAGATAAGTAGTTATGATAAAACAGTGGAAGATTTTTGTTGCTCCCTTTTTTTTGTTAATAATTTTCAGTTGTGAGAATAATAAAGCCAGGGATGTTGTAAGAGATACAACAATTACTGAAGAGGTAGCTTATAACAATCTTTTTATGGATAGTTTGCAATTGCTTCACTTCATTAACGATCATCCTGAATTTAATCAGTTTCAACAGCAGTTTTTTGATTTTTATAAAAGAAGAAATTATGAATATGCCTGGTTTGATTCTTCGGGTTTGCAGGAACAGGCAAAGAATTTTATGAATCTGCTGAATGTAACATCGCAGCAAATGGATGACAGCAGTTTGTACAATAAAAAATTGAATGAATTGTATATTCAGTTTGATTCAGGTTTGGTTAATCCTAATCCTAAAATATCTCCTTTACAAACAGAATTATATTTAACAGGTCAATTTTTCGTGTATGCATCAAAAGTTTATAAAGGAAAAGATGTTGATGCAACAGAATTGGGATGGTATATACCGAGAAGAAAATATAATCTTACTGATCTGCTTGATTCAGCTATTCTCTCAAGAGGTGAAAAGCAGAAAATGTATCTGCCTTTAAGCCGCCAGTTCAATAGGATGCAGGATGCTATTGCAAAATATAATCATATCAAAAAAACATACAAATGGGATTCTATTCCATTGCCTGGTAAAGTATATAAAATCGGTGATACAGCACATGCTATTTCATTAATAAAACAACGCTTATATATTTTGGGTGATTATCAGGCAGAAGATACATCTTCAGTTTATGACACCGCTTTCATAACTGCGGTAAAAGCATTCCAACAACGGATGGGATTAACAGCGGACGGTGAATTAGGTCGTAATACAATCACGGAATTGAATACACCTGTTACACAAAGAATAAAAACTTTGCTTATCAATCTCGAACGTATCCGCTGGATGCCTGCAGAAGGTGATTCTACTTTTATTCTTGTAAACATACCTGAGTTCAGGTTACATGTATTTGACACAGGTAAACAATTGTTTCAAATGAAAATAATTGTTGGAAAAGCAGGAACGAACACAGTTATTTTTACTGGCTATCTTAAATATATCGTGTTTAGTCCATATTGGAATGTACCCCAAAGCATTGTTCGAAAAGAAATTTTACCTGCTATTAACCGTAATCCCGCTTACATTTCAAGTCATAATATGGAGATAACCGGTTATAGTAATGGTTTGCCTGTTGTTCGTCAAAAACCAGGACCTGATAATGCGTTAGGGCATGTGAAATTTTTATTTCCGAATGAGTACAACATTTATTTACATGATACACCAAACCGTGAATTGTTTTCGCAAACCAACCGCATGTTCAGTCATGGTTGTATAAGAATAGAAGAGCCAAAAAAACTTGCTGAATTTTTATTAAGAAGCAAGCCGGAATATACATCTTCTGTTATTGATTCTTTAATGCATCTTAATCATGATAATTGGATAACACTCCCCAATCCTGTACGTGTTTTCATCGGTTATTTCACTGCCTGGACAGATGCGAACGGAAAGATTAATTTCAGAAAAGATATTTATGGACACGATAAAAAACTTGCATCAAGATTATTCGAACCCTAACCTCGTTAGTTAATTGTAATAATTACAAGAAAAAAGGTGTCTGACACACAGTATAAGAAACGTAAGAATATTTAGTTATAATAGTTCGGATCAAGATAGAAAAAACCATCTGATTTTTTCCAATACCAAAATTTTTTGTTGTACACATAATAAGTGCCTCGGCTGGTAGTTCTGGCAAGATTATCAGGTACATATAAAATTCTTGGTGGAATATATTTATACCTATAAGCAAGATTCTTGGTTTGTGCAGGTGTGAAAGCACGGGCAGCAGAATTATCAGGAACAGTAACACCTGCTGGCAGTTGATCCTGCGAGACCATATTTCCTTTTCCATCTACCACAATAACCGGCTTGTCAAAAACTGCGACAGCAGATGAATCGGTTTCGTTATCAATCAACGGTTTTACGGTATTTTCTTTTGGTGGTGGAGCGGGCGTTGGTTTTTTGGGTGTTTCAGTTGATGCAGTTGCACTTGTATTTGTTGCTGCAGGAACGGTTTTACGATGACAAGCGGTAAAAACAATTAGGCAGCAAGCAAATAAGACGAGATTTTTCATCTGAAGTTTTTTCCTCTGTTGTTTCTAATTTTATGCCAAGTATCGTTAAGCTTTTCAGTATTAACGAGAAATGACATAAATTCCTATTCAAAATGATATTGTAATAATGCTTTGTAAGTAATAGTTTGCTGCTCACCTTTACGCAGATCTTTTATAACGCAGTTTCCCTGTTCAAGTTCTTTGCTTCCAATAATAACTGCAAAAGGAATATGTTTTTTATCCGCATACTTGAACTGTTTATCAAACTTGGCCTGCTCGTGATACATTTCGCAGCGTATATTTTTTTCTCTCAATTGTTGCATCAGTTCAAAAGCTTTTTTACTTTCATCTTCGCTAAGATTGAAAAACAGAACCTGTGTTCCGGTTTCAACTTCTGCAGGAAAAATTTTAAGTTCATCCATTACATCATAAATCCTGTCAACACCAAAACTTATTCCTACTCCCGGCAAATCAGGAACGCCGAATAATCCTGTAAGATCATCATATCTTCCGCCACCGCCAATGCTTCCCATCAGCACATCTTTTGCTTTTATTTCGAAGATGGTTCCGGT
>JAEZRL010000438.1 GCA_023440945.1 Bacteroidota bacterium | reverse complement strand
GATTTAGAGGCCCGAAATTGTTAACGATATAATGCAGGAAAAATATAATTGGCATTAGCGGAGATTTTTCCGTGTTGATTGGAATTGGTTCTTAAATTGAAAAGGATGAGCGGAAAAAGAAGAAGATGAAACAAACAACAATTAGGTGTTAAATTATTAACTGTTTATTGCAACATAAAACAATACCGTTAGGCGTTTTGCTAAAGGATAGAAAAGCGTAGAAGTGTGCGACGCAACGATGTTGATAGTAGTAAATTAGTTGGGTCAATAATTAAACTGCCTTCACCTTAAACGTATAAGAATTTTATAAGCCGTTTCTAATTTTATTATAATCGCACATAACAAATTAGAAAGCATTATTTGAATAATTTTAAACTCCTCAAAAAAACAAAATATTATGTCATGTTTATTTATACCCGGTGATCTCGTGAAACTAAAAATCAGCAATCAGGTTATGAGCATTAAAGCAAATGCAATTAGCAAGTGTGAAGAGAAAATAATTGTCGCGGGGAGTTACGAATGTGTTTGGTACGATGGCAACAGGTATCAAAAAGCAATTTTCTCCGAAGAAAATTTAGAGCTTGTTTATCACTTGATGAAAGATTAAAAGATTAATTCTTATGCCGTTACAAAATTGCGTTTAATACTTGTGATAATTTGATCGGCATGCACTCTTGAGTTTTCTATAAACCACACATGTGTTTCCATTCCGCCACAAACAACGCCGGCAAGATAAATGCCTTTTACATTTGTTTCCATTGTATCGGGATTATAATAGGGACAACTTTTTGGATCATCAGAAAGTGAAACACCAAATTTTTTCAGCAGATCAAAATTAGGCCTGTAACCCGTCATTGCTAACACCCAATCATTTTCTATTGTAACAAGTCCTTCAGGAGTTTGTATATCCACTTCTTTTTCTCTTATCGTTGTAACAGTTGAATTAAAAAATGCTTTGATGCTTCCTTCTTTAACGCGGTTTTCAATATCTGGTTTTACCCAATATTTTACTCTTCCAAATTCTGATCCGCGAATTACCATTGTAACTTCTGCACCTTTGCGCCATGTTTCAAGTGCGGCATCTACTGCAGAATTATTAGCGCCAATAACAAGTACTTTTTGAAAAGAAAAGAAGTTTGGCTCTTTATAATAATGCATCACTTTTGGAAGATCTTCGCCGGGAACATTCATGTAAATAGGAATATCATAAAAACCAGTTGCAACTATTAGATTTGATGTTTCATAAACATCTTTTGAAGTGTGTACAATGAAATGATATTCTTCTTTTTTTTCTACCTCTTTTACTTCTTCAAACAAATTTATTTTAAGATCAAATTTTTGCACAACTCTTCTATAATATTCTATTGCTTCCTGGCGATTAGGTTTTGGATGAACGCTCATGAAAGGAACACCACCAATTTCAAGTCTTTCAGAAGTTGAAAAGAAAGTCATGAACAAAGGATAATTAAAAAGGCTGTTAACCAAAGCCCCCTTTTCAACGATGATATACTTTAAACCTGCTTTCTTTGCTGCAATGCCGCAAGCCAAACCAATAGGACCAGCGCCAATGATCAATACATCATACCTGCTCATAACTGCAAATTACGAAGGAATAAAGACAATGAATGAGATTGATCAGCGAAGCTTTTGATATTTCTTATATAATTAATCAACCATTTCTCTACTAAAAAAAATATTTCTGTCTCCTATCTTTTTAGCTCCAGTCTTCTTCAAAAAATTTCACAACGAACCGCTAAACAAATTATATTCGTACAGAAACGATTTCGCAAATCATAAACATTCATTGAAATCTCCAGTTATTAAATCAATTTTATGCAAACCTCCCGTAGAAAATTTTTAAAAAGCGGAGCATTGGCTCTTGCAGGAACAGCCGTTTTTTCAAATGAGCTATTTGCTATGAAAAAAGGCAATATTATTACAGGCATACAGTTATATTCCGTTCGTGACGACATGAAAAAAGACCCTTCCGGCACTTTGAAAAAGATAGCTGATATGGGTTACAAATATGTTGAACATGCTAACTATATCAATCGCAAATTTTATGGTTACTCCGCGCAGGATTTTAAAAAATTATTGGATGATCTTGGCCTTGTCATGCGTAGCGGTCACACCGTTATGGGCCGCCCTGATTGGGATGAAAGCAAAAAGGATTTTACAGACAAATGGAAATACACTGTAGATGATGCAGCCATTGTTGGTCAGAAATATGTGATCAGTCCATGGCTAGATGAAAGTTATCGTAAGAACATCGATGATTTTAAACGTTATATGGATGTATTTAACAAAAGCGGTGAGTTATGTAAGAAACAAGGAATGAAGTTTGGTTATCATAATCACGATTTTGAATTCAATACAGAGCTTGACGGTGTGAAGTTGTATGATCTTATTCTTCAAAACACTGATCCTTCTTTGGTTGCACAGCAACTAGATATGGGAAATATGTATGGAGCAGGCGGAAGAGCAATGGAGTTGTTGCAGAAATATCCGGGAAGATTTGAATTGATGCATGTAAAGAATGAAATAAAAAGTGATGATCCGAATTCAATGGAAGGTTATGAAAGTACCATACTTGATAAAGGCGTGATTGATGTGAAGAAAGTAATTGACTGGGGCAAAAAGAATGGCGGCACAACCGACTTCATCATCGAACAGGAATCTTACCAGGGCAAAGCACCAATTGACTGCGTTAAAGAAGATCTTGCCATTATGAAAAAATGGGGTTATTGATTTTATTTTGCATTTATATATAAAATGATCGAAATGGCCACTAATTGTGGCCATTATTTTTAAGAAGCATTTCGTAATTCTTCTTCTATTGCTTCGCTGAATTTATCTTCAAGTTCTGTTACCCATTCAGGTAAAGTTTGCGGAATAATCTTCCATACACTATTCTCTTTACGCATCTTAAAAATGATCCTGTTACCGCGATTATCTACTACATCAACACTAAACAAATCTTCACCTTCAACACGCATTTTCCTGAAATTAAATTCTCTTGTGCGGCCTTCTGCTTTCAGCAACTTTGTAAAATGTATATTTCTCGTAAAATGCAATTTCATGCCCACCCTATGCAATTAATATGCTACACTTTTCCTAGCGTTCTAATGAGAAGAAATGTTTTTCTTTTTACCTGCTTTTAGAAATATTTTTTCAAGAAGTAACAGCGGTAATGAGAAAGAAGATAGAAGCTAATCATGGAAGATATTTATCCAGCTTTGATGGAATCAGGTACAGCAATGGCGTAATCACATAAATAATAATGCTTATAACCGGATAAAAAAATCCGGTAATTATTGCAACAGAATACAAAACTGGAGAGATAAGAAACGATATACGTGCTTCCTTTTTTACTTCATCCGGCAATTCTTTTATCATTAACGAAGGCCGCTTAATTCCATACGTCCATTGAGCATATAAAGCAAGATTGCAAAGACTGAGATTCAAACCATATATAGCAATACCAAACGACCGCAAAGTATTAGCTGCTAAAAAACGTGTGCTGAAAGGAACAATGCAAACCATCATGTAAAAAGGAATACCAAGAAAAATAAAATACTTGTTTAGTTTCCCGATGTATTCAAACACCATTCGATGACCGAACCACATAATTCCCAATACAGCGAAACTAATAAAATAACAGAGGAAAGACGTCCATACTTCCCGGAAAGAAACGGAGAAATCGTGCCATGAATTTCCACTGGTATGTGGTATATGCAATTCCAAAACAAGAAGCGTCATAGCAACAGCAAAGATGGCATCACCAAGTGCTTCGTATCTTCCTGCATGTAAATGAAGTTTATCTTTTTCCGGTATCATTGCATCACTTAAAATAAAAAATCATTCAGAGAAAAAGAAGTGATAGGATAATTTTTTATTAGAATGATTAAGCAGAAGCATTTCGTTTTATCTTTCTATCAAATGATTACCTGCCTATTCTTTGAATGTATTAAATTACGGGATAATAATTTTTATCTTTTTGAATGAAAACATCAATCGTAGTAGCAGGCAGTTCAAACACTGATATGGTTGTCAAAACCGATCATTTGCCTTTACCCGGCGAAACTATTTTAGGCGGAATATTTTTTATGAACGCCGGTGGAAAAGGTGCTAACCAGGCTGTTGCTGCTGCCCGTTTGGGCGGACAAGTAACATTCGTTTGCAAAACAGGTAATGATATTTTCGGACAGCAGGCACTGGAATTATTTCAGCAGGAAGGTATTAAAACAGGTTATGTTTTTACAGATAATAACAACGCTTCCGGCGTTGCGCTTATAACAGTTGATAACAAAGGTGAGAATTGTATTGCAGTAGCTTCCGGCGCAAACGCAACATTGAGTATTGAAGAGGTGCAACAGGCAGAAGAAGAAATAAAGAGTGCAGCGGTTGTGCTGGCACAATTGGAAATTCCATTGCAAACGGTTATATATGTTGCAGGCATTGCCTCAAAGAATAATATACCTTTTGTATTAAATCCTGCACCTGCATGTTCATTGCCAGATGAATTATATCAAAATATCAGCATTATCACACCGAATGAAACCGAAGCAGAAATGCTTACAGGTATTAAAATAAAAGATGATGAATCTGCAATAAATGCAGGAAGAAAATTAATTGAAAAAGGGGTAAAAACAGCCGTAGTAACACTTGGAGCAAAAGGTGCGATGATGGTAACAAATAATAATAGTTTATTGATTAATGCACCAATTGTAAATGCCATTGATACAACCGCTGCAGGCGACGTATTTAATGGGGCTTTATGTGTTGCACTCGCAGAAAGCAAATCGTTAAAAGAAGCAGTTGTATTTGCATGTAAAGCTGCATCAGTTTCTGTAACAAGATTAGGCGCACAGGCTTCTGCCCCATATTTGGAAGAACTGTTATAGTAAGTTACGAAGGGTGAATTGTCAATTGATATTAATTTATATTCTCATTAATAAAGAAAGCCCGGATAATTCCGGGCTTTCACTTTTAGTTTTCAATGTCAATTTTTATTTCTCGTAAGGGAAGTTTCTTGAAACTTTACGCATCATTCTTTCCACCAATTCATTGCTTGAACTAAAAACACCATCATTCATTTCTTTACTAAAGCGCCATAATAATTCTCCATCATTTCCATTATAGATCTGCATTACTAAAGTGCCACCACCTGTTTTGCTTCCTAATCCACCGAACAAAACAGTTTTGGCAATAGCACCACCTTCGCTAGCAGTTTTTTCATAAGAATATTTGCATTTGATAACTGCGTCAACGCCCAATATTTTAGCGATAGAATCTTGAGTTAAAGCATCAATATCATCATACACACCTGCTTTTTTCAATAAAGCATTTGTTCTTGTTACATCCTGGAAGCTAACACTGTATTTATCATTTTTACGAAGCAAAAAAGTAAACATTGCATTTTGCAGATCTGTTGTGAGATTTTTTTCCTCTGCAGCATGAGCAGTTGCATCGTAATTTTTTGGAGGTCTTTTGTACGTAATGGAAGTGGCAAAAGGTAGAATAGCAACTGTTTTATGCATTGCAATTTCACTCTTCAATTTTGGTGAAGAATAAACTTGTTTGGCTGTTTCCTGTGAAAAAACAGAAGTGGTAATAAAAGCAGCCATCAAAAAGGCGGTAACTCGCAGTTTCATATTGATTGTTTTTTAATTATTGTTTTGGTTGCAAAATGCAGTAGAAAAGCTATAGTAAAAATAGTATTCAGCAGTTACGGGGCAAACAGGGTTATGAACCGTTGAAATAAAGCAATGAATTGTTTTTAAGGGTCATATTTTAAGGGTTTAAAAAAACGGAATCAGGTATAAAAAAAGCCCGCAACAATTTACGGGCTTTTCTATAAAATCAAAAATTATTCTTCACCAACTACTTCAAATTCAATTTCGGTAGTGTTTCCGTTACCAAAATCAACAGAAGCTTTATATGTGCCTAACTCTTTAACATCATCTATAATATGGATGCGTTTACGATCAATTTCATACCCTTTCTGATCGCGTATGGCACGTGCAATTTGTAAAGAAGTAATGCTGCCGAATATCTTTCCGCTGGTACCTGTTTTAGCACCAAGCTTTACCGGAGATTCTTTCAACACAGAGATAACTTTATTTATCTCTGCCAACATTGCTGCTTCTTTCTTTGCTTTAACTTTTTGCTTTTCCTGCAATTGCTTCAAATTCGAAGGATTTGCTTCCACAGCAAATTTCTGAGGTATTAAATAATTACGTGCATAACCATTTCTAACATCAACCAGTTCATTGGCTGCACCTAAATTATCAACATCCTGAATTAATATAACCTGCATTGTTTGTTTTTTAGTTCCCAGAGCCCAGCTTTCGCTGTCCTTCACATTAAAGTGAGTTAGGGAATGGTGACTAATTAAGCTGCGAGCTTATAGCAGTGAGCTATAAGCTTTTAGCGTTTCCACTATTTTAAAAGATCTGTTACGTAAGGTAACAATGCCATCTGGCGTGCTTTTTTTACAGCCTCAGCTACTTTACGCTGGTATTTTAAAGAGTTACCTGTTAAACGGCGAGGTAAAATTTTACCTTGCTCGTTTATAAACTTCTTTAAAAACTCAACGTCTTTGTAATCAATGTACTTAATACCGTACTTTTCAAAGCGGCTAAATTTCTTTTTTGGCTTTTCCTGCTTAATGGCAGTAAGATATTTTATTTCATTTGCTTTTGCCATAATTAAGCCTCCTCAACTTTTTCGGTTCCGGTTGGTACACCACTTCTCTTTTTAGCATTGTACTCAACGGCGTATTTATCAAGTACAGTAACCATGTGACGCATAATTTGTTCGTCACGCAAAATTTGAATCTTCAATTTCTCATTGAAGTCGGATGGCGCAGTATATTCCAGAACCCAGTAAATACCGGTTGTTTTTTTCTGGATTGGATACGCCAGTGATTTTAAACCCCAGGGATTGCTGTGCACAATAGTTCCACCTTGTTCTGTTATAAAGTCGGTAAACTTTTTCTGAGCGGATTTAAACTCATCGTCAGAAAGCACAGGGGTAAAAATCACCATCAACTCGTAATTCTTCATTACCCTGATTTTTTTGTTAATTAATAATTTGGGCGGCAAAGGTAGTAAAAGCATACCATTTGATAAAAAGGAAACGGTAAAATTTTTACAAAGGTTGGATACTGGCTGCTACATTTCCATAAAATTGTTCTCAAAGTGATTGAACGATAGCCTAGTTCAGTTTCCTACAGTAAGAAAATCTTCAGAAATTATAGAACCAAAATAACTCTTTTCTATCTGGTTTAGTAATTTGTATTACTGACGCTTAAAAACACAAGAAGATTATTAAATATTCAAAGACTATATAATTATCAAAAGAGCGATTACTTACCTTGTGAAAACATTCAAAGATATTTTTCAATCTTTAAAAAATCCCGTTTAGGGTTGACGATATGGCTTTAGATAAATTCGGTATTGCAAAACGCATTGCACAAGAATTAAAAGATGGCATGTATGTTAATCTTGGCATTGGCATACCAACGCTTGTAGCGAATTATATTCCCGAAGGAATGACGGTAATATTGCAAAGTGAAAATGGTATATTGGGTACAGGCCCTTTTCCAATGGAAGATGAAGTAGATCCTGATCTTATCAATGCAGGAAAAGAAACAGTTACAGTTATTCCCGGCGCTGCTTTTTTTGACAGCGCTGAAAGCTTTGGAATGATACGCGCCGGCAAAATTGATCTGACTGTTTTAGGCTCAATGGAAGTAAGCGAGAAAGGTGATATCGCCAACTGGAAAATTCCGGGTAAAATGGTTAAAGGCATGGGCGGAGCGATGGATCTGGTAGCAAGTGCATCAAACATTATTGTTGCCATGCAACATACCAATCCAAAAGGTGAAAGCAAATTATTATCAGAATGCACTTTGCCTTTAACCGGCGTTGGTTGCGT
>JAEZRL010000432.1 GCA_023440945.1 Bacteroidota bacterium | reverse complement strand
AAAGCTTTTTTTGACAGCATTGCAAAAGCACCTTACATGTACAATGCATCACAAAAATTATTTGATACTTACGATGATTCTACTTCCATTCGTTTGAAAACCTTATATGCCATTGAAAATAAACTTGATGGAATTATGTTCTGGGAACTAAGCCTTGATAAACCTTCTGATGGATTATTAGACGTAATTTATAAAACAAAAAAAGAATTTATGCAACAATAACAATAAAAATTTCTGTTAAACAGAATGCATGTCCTGTTCCATTTGTTCTGCTGCCAAACGAACAACTTCGTCCACTTTTTTTGCCAATGCAGGTAAACCTTCAAGATTTATTTTGTCCTTAGCTGAAAGCTCGATTGTTTTTACATCGTTTCTTATAGAAGCGATATTAAGTATGTCAATACTTGACTTTAATTTATGTGCGATTTTTCCAGCTGTTTCCCAATCGCCGGCATTACAAGCTTCCACCATTTGTCTGGAAGCTGGTGGCGTTGTATTAATAAACACACCTTTCAAAGTATTCACAAATTCTTCATCCGCATTTTCCATAGTTTCAAGAAAAGTGAGATCGTATAATCTTTCGTTTGATATATTGCCCGGCATATTGAATGTTTGGTTTTTTTCGCGATTTGGGTATTGAATTTACTTATTAAATCAAGCAGCAAAAACTTTGCAAATTTTTAATGATAATTCATTGTGTTCTTATACGACTTATCGGGTATAACCAGCTCTTTGTTTTTTATCATCCTGTAAAGTGTTGATTTACCTACATCAAGCTTCTTTGCAACTTTTAAAACATCATAATTATATTTTTCAAGATAATGCTGTAAAAGCTGAATCATGTATTGACGCAGGGTAAGCGGTTCATGCAAATGCGTGAAAGAAGTTTCGTACGATGGCAATTGCACATGCTCAGCCATAATTTCTTCACCATCTGCCAATACACAGGCAAGGTCTATCAATGATTTCAATTCACGGATATTACCGGGAAAAGTAAACTGCAACAACTTCTTCTTCGCTTCGAGTGAAAGTACTTTTTTAGAAAGATTGTTCTCTTTACAAAACTGATCTATAAAATGCCGGGCAATAAGTAAAATATCATTTTCTCTGTCACGTAACGGTGGCAAATGAATGGGCAATCCCAATAAACGATAATACAGGTCTTCTCTGAAACGCCCTTTCTTCACTTCCGTCAAAAGATTTCTGTTGGTGGCGCAAATAATGCGGCAATCAATTGGAATAATAGTGTTGCTTCCCACACGTATAACTTCTTTTTCCTGCAGCACACGCAACAGTTTTGCCTGCAGGTTTATATCCATCTCACCTATCTCATCTAAAAATATAGTTCCTTTATTCGCTTCTTCAAATTTACCGACACGTTGAGAGACTGCTCCTGTAAATGCACCTTTTTCATGACCAAACAATTCACTTTCTATAAGCTCGCTTGGTATGGCGGCAATATTAACAGGAACAAAAGGAAAATTCTTTCTTGCAGAATTATAGTGAACAGATTTCGCAACAAGCTCTTTACCGGTTCCTGTTTCACCGGTAACTGAAACAGTTATATTGGTTTGCGCAGCACGTTCCATCAAAGAAAAAACATGCTTTATGGCTGTACTGTTACCAATAATAGCTTTTTGAAAGCTATATTTTTTTCCTACTTCTTCCTGCAAGGACTCAACCTCTTTTTTAAGACGGATATTTTCCTGCAGGTTATTCAGTGCAATCCACAATCTATCCTGTGTTTCTTTATCTTTTACTATATATTCATC
Source organism: Bacteroidota bacterium (assembly GCA_023440945.1). Taxonomy (GTDB): domain Bacteria; phylum Bacteroidota; class Bacteroidia; order Chitinophagales; family Chitinophagaceae; genus JAEZRL01. The sequence continues at coordinate 2,776 of JAEZRL010000432.1, read as the reverse complement.
TGCACCTTTCTTAAGCAAATCAATCGCTACTTTAATATCTTCCTGCGCAGAAACAATAATGATCTTTGTTTCCGGACTTATCTCTTTTATTTGTTTAAGAAGAGAGTCGCCTGTTGCATCAGGCAAGGAATAATCTAAAGTAACTACGTCTGGTTTTTCATGAAGAACTTTAAGAAATGAAGCTGCTGTTGTAAACTTTCTAACCTGGTAATCGGGATTTAAACTAAGATAGTGAGACAATACCGAACCGTAGAACGCATCATCTTCAACTATATCAATAGATATGGATTTTGACTTCATGCTTATTGGATAAATGTTTGTTGGTTTTTCAAAAGTAAATATCGGGATTATCTGTTCATTTTTGGGAATCTTCCCAAAACAAAACAGTAAATTAATCGAATTATAAGATTTTAATGGATAGTTTACCGCTGCTCCCTTTTTATATATTTAAATCGTTGATTCACTTATTTTTGTTTTTATGAAGGTAACAAATGAACTGATAGACCAACTTGCACATTTAGCCAGGCTGGAATTCTCTTCCACTGAAAAAGAAGAACTTAAAACAGATCTTGAAAGAATGATAAGCTTTGTTGAAAAGCTGAATGAAGTAGATACAGAAGGTGTTGAACCTTTGCTGCACATGAGTGATGAGATAAACGTTTTAAGAGAAGATGTTGTGAAAGGTTCGGTCAGCAGAGAAGAAGCATTAAAAAATGCACCCGTAAAAGATGATCATTTTTTTCTTGTTCCAACCGTAATAAAAAAATAAGCCGTAATATTAACCATGCAGTCAGTAATACATCTTGAGAATATTCAGAAAAGTTATTTCATGGGCAACCAGGCCATTGCAGTTTTAAAAGGAATATCGCTTGATATTTATAAAAACGAATATGTTGCTTTAATGGGCCCTTCGGGTAGCGGCAAAAGCACGTTGATGAACATTTTGGGTTGTCTTGATACGCCAACAGGTGGCAAATATGTTTTAAACGGCCAGGATGTAAGTAAGATGACTGACGATCAGCTGGCCGATGTTAGAAATGTTGAAATTGGTTTTGTGTTCCAGCAGTTTAATTTGTTACCACGGTTATCTGCTGCAGAAAATGTTGCATTACCGCTTATATACGCCGGAGTGAATAAAAAAGATCGCATGGAAAGGGCAATGGATGCACTGGCTAAAGTTGGACTTGCAGAAAGAAGTCATCACAAACCAAATGAAATGAGCGGTGGACAAATTCAACGTGTAGCGATTGCAAGAGCAATCGTAAATAACCCTTCTCTTTTATTGGCTGACGAACCAACCGGAAACTTAGACAGTAAAACTTCTGTTGAAGTGATGGAGATATTTGGCAAGATACAGGAATCAGGAAACACAGTTGTACTTGTAACACACGAAGAAGATATCGCAGCTTATGCCAAACGTGTTATCCGTTTAAAAGATGGATTGATAGAAACTGACACTTTGAGCAGCGAATCTGTTTTAATGCTTTCATAAATGAAAATTCGAGATATAAATTACTTGATTAATTGTTGCTGCACTTTCTTCACAGGATGTTTCTTTGGTTTGAAGAATTTAGTATAAACAGAAGCATTGAAGTTCAAATCTTGTTTCAGGTTTTCTATAACTCCAGCATTAAAACGCCTTCTTTCCATATCAAATATCCAGCCCCATTTATTAAAATATTTTATGGCTGACATGATATGATGCTTTAGCAATTTTATGTTGGAATAAGAACCTTTTTCATATTCATGCACAATGGTAACATAAGGATAAAAAACAGTGTTTGCAATGCGATGCATGCGCCTCGTAAGATCAATATCTTCCATGTACATAAAATAACGCGCATCAAAACCTCCGATCTCTTGTACATCTTTGGTTCGTAAGAACATGAAACAACCTGAGAGATTCGACAGGTTTATGCAACGATCATAATTAAAACCATCCAATTCATATTGCTTATTCAGCTTTTCCGCCCATTTAAAGTTCATGCAAAAACGTCTTCCAAAAAGGTTGAACGGATTTGGTAACAACTTACATAATTTCTGTAATTCGCCTGATTTAAAAATAACTTTTGGCAGCACTTGTCCTACATCTTCATTTCTTTCCATAAAATCAAAAAGCTCTTCTATAACGCCTGCTTCAAAAGTTACATCGGGATTAAGTATAAGATGATAACGGGAAATAGAATAAATGTTTTCAAGAGCGATGTTATGGCCTTTACCAAAACCAACATTTTTATTATTGAAGATGTACTCGATTCGATCATCCATTAAAAGATCGGAAAGTAATTTTTGCTGTTTATCGGTTTCGCTGTTGTCAACCAGGTAAAGTTTTACAGAAAGCGAGGTATTTAAAAACGATCTTACAGCATTCCTGATTGTTCGATCATTATTATAGAGAACGATAGAAGCGGTTACATCATATTCCATATCCATATAATCATCAAATGTATGCCAAAATTAAAAAATGGGTTTTTCATGTGGGTAAGTTTAAGATGCTTCAGATGTTTGCAACGTTTTCTTTACCAATACTTTTATTATTTTATTAACAAGATAATGCAGTTTGAAAAGGAAGTATGGGATAAAAAACATGTTTAAAATTGAAGACCTTCATAATGACTACCGGATGTTCATGTAATCTTTTTACGGCTTCTTCATCAGGATAAAGTGAGGACAGCATCTTTATTACAAAACAAATGCGGATGCACGTTAGCACATCCGCAATTCGTTGATGTTTCTTTTCAAACATTTTGAGCCTGCTTTCTTTCAATACAAGAAC
>JAEZRL010000425.1 GCA_023440945.1 Bacteroidota bacterium | reverse complement strand
ACTAAACATGTTGTCTGAGAGTAATTGCATATCGAAATTTGTTAACACTAAAATTTGAAAAAATGTTAGACAAAAGTTTCGGTTTACACTTTTATTTAAAGAAGCCAAAAAATCATGTCAGAGGGCCGATCCCTATTTATCTGAGAATTACAGTTGATGGCGTTCCAAAGGAGCTTTCTACCAAAAGAGACTGTGAACCTAACCGCTGGAATGCTTCTGCTGAAAGAGCATCTGGCACAAAGGAAGACGCCCGAGCGCTAAACGCTTATTTAGATACCTTACAAGCAAAAGCATACGAAGCAAAACGGAAACTGATTGAATCAAATCAAATAATCACGGCTGCTGCTATCAAAGACCAATTGCTCGGTACTGATCAGCGAAATAAATCACTTATCAAAATCTTTGAAAACTATAATGACAAGGTAAAGAAGTTAATCGGAATTGATTATTCACTGGCTACCTGGACTAAGTATGATAGAACGAAAAGATTTACACATCTTTTTATCCAATGGAAATACAAAGAACAAGACTTACCTATACAGTGCCTTGATATGGAATTTGTAAATGACCTGGAGCTTTGGTTAAAAACTGAACGTAAGTGTGGGCAAAATGCGACGATGAAATACATATGCATTTTAAAAATGATAGTTCTTTTTTGTGTAGATAATAACTGGCTGGAAAAAGACCCTTTTGCAAGATTCAGAATGAGCAAAGAAGAAGTTATTCCAGAGTTTTTAATGAAAGAGGAAATTCAGTCTATTTCATCGAAAGAAATCAAGATAGAAAGGTTAAGGCAGGTTCGGGATGTGTTTTTATTTTGCTGTTTCACGGGCCTTGCATATGTTGATATTAAGAAATTAAACGCTTCTGAAGTTTCAGTTGGAGTGGATAAAGAGTTATGGATCTTTACACGTCGTGGCAAAACAAATATACCTTCCCGAATACCCTTATTACCCATGAGCCAAAAAATATTGGAGGCTTATAAAGACCATCCTCAATGTGTTAATACAGGAAAGCTTTTACCTGTATTAAGTAATCAAAAGTATAATGCTTATCTGAAAGAGTTGGCTGATATATGTGGAATATCTAAAAACTTAACAACACATACAGCCCGGCATACATTTGCTACAACTATTACATTAAGCAATGGTGTTCCTATTGAGAGTGTTTCAAAAATGCTGGGACATAAAAAACTTCAGACCACTCAACATTACGCTCGTGTCCTGGACATTAAAGTAAGTGAAGACATGCAAACTCTAAAAAGCAAGCTCTATAAAAGTAACTTTTGACTAATGAAAGAGTACCTAGATAACAGAGGTGGTCTCAAAACAAGAAACTCCTCTGTTATTCTAAACTGATGCGTACATCGTCGTAGTACCCCTTAAGAAACTTTCAAAACTGTTTCTAATTTTTTCGTTTTAGCGAACTAAGTTCTATTCAGCTACATACTACTTTCTGGAATTACATTCACAAATGTTTAAATAGACCAGACTTCCTAAAGCCGGATGATAGGAAGGCAAATATTGGATATATCCATAAGCCTGTAAATCCTTAATGCATTTATGATAAGTTGCATATCCGCCAATCTTGGCTATTTGCATCATTTGCCTCCTTGTAATGGAAATTGGGTTTTGAAAATGCTTCAAGTTCCATAAGAAGAAAAAGCCCATGTAAAGGCTGATATGTACGCAGCTTATCCTTTTATCATTCCGAAGAGTGGTATAAAGCCTTTCTAACTGTTGTATGTTTTCCATATGCCTCTTATACATTATCACTTTTACCAGCATTAAAAAGCTTTTCAATTTCTTCCATTTTATAGTACATTATGCCCCCAATTTTGCTTGGATGTAGTGTGCCATTGACGCGAAGCGTTTGTAGCGTTCCTGTAGATATTTTGAGCAGCTTTCTGACTTCACTACTTCTAAGCCACTCTTTTTTAGCATTCTCTTTGGGCAAGAGTAATGCTTTTAAATCATTGATTAATTGCCAACGAAAGGCTTGTAAATCTTCCTTTGTAATCACTTCTATACTCATAACATACGATTTACAGTAATTAAAAACATTTGTTTAATGAATCTTTACTTTTCTCAACGAAATAAATTCTACTTCCCTTGTTTCGATTAAATGATGGCTCATATCTTATATAACCGTATTCGCTTAATTCTTTCACGCATTTGTGGTAGGTGATAGCGGATGATAATTTTGCCATTTTCATTATTTCATGACTGAATGCATGAACCGGATTTATAAAACCTTGCTCACACAAACACTGAAGCAAGGCCGCATAAATACCAATGTGCGTGATGCTTATGCGGGGATCTTCTTCAATCGCATAGAAAAAATCATTTAGTAGTTTTAACTCGTTCATTTTCTTTGCCACTTACAAAACGTTTCTTCACCATTACTAAACCTAATTCTTCAACTTTATGTTATCGAATTGCTCTGCTTCCTTCTCCTCTTTTTACTCGCCTTCTTTGTTATCTCGGGTCCATCATCTTCAGCGGAGGTTTGGATTTCCTTCTTACTCTCTTGTTTCACGGACTTGCTTTCACCTTCTGACTTCTGTTCTTTCACAGAGTGCCTATTATCTACCCTTTGCATGCTCGCGTCATAAATATTGATTGTTTTAAACTGTGGATTCGCTTCAATGTATTGTTTCTGTTCTGTACCGTTCATTTGAAAAGTTGCAGATTGAAGGTTTCCTTTTTTAAGTGAATCTAATAAGCTGGCTTTGAAATCATTATTACCCAATTCCTTAATGGGATGCTTTGACAATACAGCTTCCAGATCATAACCATAATTCTGATGATACTGTTTCAGTTTAAAGTTGCCATTGTCATCGCTTTGTTTAAAGTCTATTTGTATCCATGCATTATAAATTTGTCCTTCTTTGTTGGCCAGGTCTTTATTCACGGACCTGCCATCCATAAGATTGAAGGCTTCTTTTAAAGTGATGTTACCTGCTTTGTTGATGTAAAATGTCTGCTCCATTTTCTCAGCCTTATTATCTTTTTGTAGGCTTACATGGTAGGAATTAAAGAAGTACATATCGCTTTGTTTCGATTGGCTAAAGTTCAATGTTGCCGTTACAGAATCCTTTCCATACTGCACATTGTGCTGAAGTTTAAATTCAGGCTTACCTTCTTTTATATTTTGCTTTAGATCTTTTTCCAATCCATCACCAAAACCTGTGTACTTAACCTGGTCGCGCAGGTACTCAAAATTTTTCTGATTCATAAAATTTGTTTTTAAAATAGTTTGAAGATTATTTTTTTAAAAAGTGTATCGCTATCCTTCATGGTATTAACAACCATATAAGAACATTGTTCAAACTTGATGCTGTATGCACCTAATATTTCTTAACTCTAAAATGTAGAGATCCGGAAATAATTATTGAAGCAACTGTGCTTGTACAATTCTTTTATTCTGTATTGCAAGTTTCATATGTCTGCCGCCATTCTTTTCCATCAATTCAATAGCAAGAAATTTTTTGTCCGGGATTGTGAACTTAGGAAAGGCATAGACAAAAGTTTTTTCTGTTTGTCCAGCTACAATAGCACAGTAATCTTCTGCATATAGGGGCTTTAGTTCTATTTCCTGGGATGATGTACGCTTTGCTTTTTTCTTATCTCTGATATAAAAACGTAGCTGATCAATATCATAATTGATGTTAGTCTTGTTGGTGATGCTGACGCGGAGATATATAACATCATCGTGAACAAACAAACCGTTCAACTTTATACAAATACCAAATCGTTTATCCTTGATGTCCCTTACTTTATCTTTCGATTCCAAAGCGAGTCTAATGTAGTGTTGGACTTCCGCTTGGTTAACAGTTTCTAATAAAACGGAGGAGGAGTCTTTGTATTTGTTCGCAGCCAATGAAAGGTTTAATACAAAAGGATTATTTGCATAGTCAACAATAAAGGAATTAAGTCTCCCATCCGCTGTTATCACTGTTAGATTCGTTTGGAAAAAATTTTGCTTTGCCGCCTTAATCTGCAGTACATTTTCAACCCCTTCAGCTTTTTGTGCCAGCAAATCCTTACTTCCCCGATCCACACTTATAATGGCATAGGGAAAGATAATATTGGTGGTTTTCGAACAATTTATTGTCAAAGGGTAAGGAGGGATAACCTTAACCTGATTGTGAGTGTTAATGAACTCCTGTGCATGCGAAATTCTAATAAACAGAAAAAATCCCATTATCATTACTGCACTTATCTTTTTCATCTTCGGAATCTTTAAAAATGATAGAATGTTTAGTTTGTATTTTTTTGCTTTTCGTCCTTTAAAAGCACTTGATAATCTGCTTTTACAGTAACCCTGATCAACTTTACTTTTTTGCTAAACAAAGTTTTCGCAGCTTCTATTCCTGCACTTGCAGCCTGGGCACGTAATGAAGGATCAAGTGAAGTAACTCCGATTGTCTGTAGTGATCTGTCTGCTGATTGTTTAGCAACATCTCTTGTAATTGCTCCAGGAACATAAATACCTTTTAACCCATCCATATCGTACACCGCTAGTTCGACTGGGAATAAAGAATTGTTGTATCGAATGCTCGTGACTTTAATGTTCAATCTCTCACCATTCAGGGAGGCGACTCCAAATACGAACTTGTCTTTCGGAATATGGACGCCATTGATCAAAATCTCATTCTGCAAGCGCAGTTTGATGATAGAACCATTAACGATAGTTTGTGTTTCGTGAACAGCAGCCTGTATGGCATTCTCAGTTTTATCTGACAGGTTAACCTCATTGAATGAATAGAAGCCATTGCTTTTGTTGCTCAACACATTGTTGGTTTCCAATATAGAGATGTTGTCAGCTTTTGCCTTTGATACTGCAAGCAACTGTCCTTTTCTTGTTTCAGAGGTTTGTTTTAATTTCTCCTTTACCCGTTCCGGGTGCTGGACATCCAAAATCTTTTCGAGCATCCCGTTCAATTGGTTTAATTCAGTATCATCTTCATTAGCTTGGTTTATCATGTTCACCATGTGCTGCAAACGTCCAATGTCTGCAGAGTCAACCGTGATCGCTTTGTTGTTGCTTACTCTGTTCAAATCGGTATTACGCATATTGCGGCCAGGCGTGTCGTCTGTCTTATTTATTTCTTTTTGCAGTTCTGCAAGTTTGTGGTAAATTTTTTCTTCATTCCCATCGTTGTAATAGCCATCCCTATAAAGCGAAGTATTTAAACCTTTTTTATCCAACACCCCGCGCCAATCATCGTAGGCGGAAGAATGATCACCTGTGTCGGAGAACGTATGGTTCCTGTAGTTCGGATCATTTTTAAAGAGCTCCTGAAACTTTAGGGAATCAAGCCGGGCCTGGTCATAATAACTCATTTTGTCCATTGTCTTGCCGTCTTCCAACATTGGCTCCGGTAGCTGGATATTAAAACCCTTCTGCTTTCGAACCTGAGCTTCTGCTTTTTCCATTTTTCCGCCACCTAGTGCCCAAAACCCCAACGTTATAAAGGGCAATGCAAGTAAGGGCAGTACCATCAAGAACTTTCGTTGCCTTAGTAGTTTAGCAGTATTTCCTTGTTGCTTTTCCATCTTTTACTTTTGTTTTAATTGTTGATAATATCTTTCGACCAAACGCACACTATCCATCAAACCGGGACGAGAATGTGCAATGCTGTCATACAGAACTTTACCTGAAGGACTTCGTGCAAGACTGTCCATATACATCCTGAATATCCTGATACGTGCATATTCGATTTCTGACAGTCCCGGACTTGGTACGTGTACATCTGCGGGTTCACTTACATGGGCCGACTTTTTTATTCGTGCAAGTGAAAATGGTTTAGTTGCTTTTTCAACAAGCCCACTCACTGTAAGGTAACCGCTGTAACCTCCACCAAACATCATAAATAGAATAAGAATAATCTTCCATGTCCTGCGTGAAAAATTCGCGGTGTGTTTTGCCATCCATTTTACCCATCTGCGCTGAAGATGCTTGTATAAGTTCAGCGCTACTTTAGAAATACCAGTCTTGCGGGCATCCTCTCGCTTATTTTTGAATGAATACTTCATAACCTATTATTTTAGGGGCGCCTGCTCATCGTTTTTAAATCATTGTTCTCAAGGATATTCCACTTTTCTACAAGAAACCCATGCGGGTTGTTGTCACTGCGTGATACATTACGCAAGGAGCCTTCTGTTATTAAGCTGCGGGTGGTTATACTCGTAGGACGCACAATACTTTGAGTAGCATAGCAACGAAACCGGTAAGGATATTCATTGATATCAATAACTGAACTGTCTATGGTGATGGTTTGGTTAACATTACCCGAGACGAGCCCGGCGTAGTATCCATTTTCTTTTAAATTATCATAGACTCGTTTTGCACTACCATCGGCGAGATATAGTGCCTTGGTAACAGTTTCTTGTATGGCTTTGTCATCCGGATCAAGCGTGAAGAATAATCTATGGAAAGTATTCACATGATCTTTTGCCTCAACAGGAATATTGTCTTTTCGCTCTGAAGCATAAGCTTCGAATGCCTTCCCATTAGCAAGAATGTAAACCTTATTTTGCATTTGCGATATCATACTGTAGCTTTTGAACAACACCAAACCGCAAACGACTAAACTGCATAAAACGACTAACATGGTAAAGCCTCTTACATATCTGAATGCTGTATCAATATTTTTCATCTTTTTAAACATAAGTCTCCTTTTAAATGGTTATCCATTACCTCTTAACTTGTCACTCATGTAGCCTGACCCGCCTGTGTTACTGCTATCCTTGAAGTAAGGGTTTGAGGTACCGTTGCTTGCCATGCTCTGAGAGATCCGGCTTGCAGCATTTCCCATTGCATCCATCGTCATGCCCGCACCCGCAGATGCTGTTGCTACAACACTGCTGGAAGAACTGCTGAACAAGCTGGTCACTTTGTGACCGAGTGCACTACCACCTCCAGCGTGAACGATGTAATTAGCGACAGAAGGAACAGTAAAATAACCTACGATACCAATGATCATAAAGACGAGATAGGCCACATCCGTACTACTGAAGAAAGTATCTCCGTAATCCTGTACCTGCGAAATATCCATCTCCAGCATTTTTTCCTGTATTTTGCCGATAATACTGCCGAAGATATTGGCAACCGGAAGCCATAAAAAGATGTTGACATAGCGCGCCAACCAAACGGTAAGCGTATGTTGAAAACCGTCAAAAACCGCAAGACCGAAGACTAATGGTCCTAATATGGCGAGCACGATTAACTGAAAGGTTCGTAAAGTGTCGATACATAATGCAGCAGCTTCGAACAACACTCTCAAAACTTCACTCATCCATTCCTTTACAGAGTTGCGAAAATTGTAGGATGCCTTGGACATGGCGAACCTAACATCATTGCCAATGCTCTCAAAAAATCCCTCAGCCGATGGATCAGCATCGTCATGCGTATATTTATACCAGCGATCCCTGTCGCCATTACCGGTTTCTCCAACATACATCTGCCACACGTTTGATTGTTTGATTGCTTCTTCTTTCTTTTGAAGCAGTACAGCAATCGCTTTATCAGATCCTTCTACCATAGCTGCGGTAGCAGTAACCGTTGGTCTCATCACCCCGTTGATCAGCCCCAATACTGAAGGAAATATCAAGACACAGAAGCCAACTACAAACGGGCGAAAGAGCGGGTAAAAGTCTATCGGCTCCGCATTAGCCAGGTGTCTCCATACCCGCGCCGCTATGTACCACATTGCTGCAAACCCGGCTAAACCCTGGCCTACACTTATTAGCTGGCTGCAAAGCGGCATCATCTCATCGTACAACTGTTCCAGCACACTATGCATTCCCTTCATATCATCTGCCGTACTTTGCGCCTGGCTAAAAAAAGGCAATATCCATCCCACCACCGCCATGAAAGCGGCCTTCCTACACCTTGCCATATTGTTTTATTTAATTGTCTATCCCGTAGATTTTTTGAATAGCCCCGGCATCGTTTTTTTCTTTCGCTCTTTGCACAGCCAGTATAGTTGTGGTGTTGTTGAAGTGTCGAAGAAACATGAGCTTGTCTTGCATGTCTGCATAAATTCTGTCAATTGCCTGCAATCGCTCTCCGTCACTCATCGGCATCGTTCCCCCGGTAATAATGGTGGCGAGTTCATCCAGATTCCGAAGGCTTCCTTTTAAAAGATTATTATATACACGGCTTAAATAATTAAGCTCATCGTTATTGAAATTATTACTGCCCTTAAAACGTTTATACACATTCTTATATTCCCTGATAAGTGCAATTTGATAGTTGATAATATCTGCCACACGCCGGTAATTACGTACACCCGGGCTAACCTCCATCAAACCATCAAGAAAGACTTTATGCAAGCTGAAGTTCCCTTCGGCAATACCTTTGATAGCATCATAACCTCCTTGAAGTATTTGATATCCCTTCTTCATGTCACTAAGAATTTGCTTAAACTGGGCCAGCTTCTCTGCATCCAGTAATAGCTGTTGTATTTCGGCAGATTGTGCCGCGGCTTTATGCACAGATAGCACTGTGCAAAAAACAAGACATTGTATAACCACTATTTTTTTCATCACTATTTGTTTTTGATTCCCTGCAACCAACCACTTGCCTGTATATCCATTTGCTCTTTTATTCTTGACGCTGCAAGTAAAATGGCATCGTTGCTGAATGCACCGGAAAAACTGAATTTGTCCTGCATGTCGAAATAGATTTTATCTATCCTTTTCATTCGTTCATCATCTTTCATTTGAAGCATGCCATCAGTGGTTACAGTAATGAGTTCATCTAATGTTTTTTCGCAATCGCGCAGCAGTATTGTAAATACCTTGCCAACGTACTTTAGTTCATTTTTTGAAAAAGCGTTACTGTTTTTAATCCTCTGATAAGTGCTTTTATAGTTTTGTATGATTTTTACTTGCAAGGCAATGATCTCCGCAACACTTGCATATTTCCTGATTTGAGGATTAACGGTTTTAAGTGAGTTGAAATAAGTACCATGGAGATCAAGATTTCCCTTACTGAAATCACTAACTGCAGATAACCCTTCTTGCGCTATTTTATATCCCTTTTGTGCACATTCAATATAAACCTCTAAGGCAGCAATTTGCTGGAGCAGATATTTCTTTTGCGTCTTTTTCTGCTGAAACCATTCGGCAAAAGTTTGTGCCATAAGATGGGATGTTCCAGATAAAGAAAAAAGCAGGAGCAAAAACGTTTTCATGCCAGATGATTTAAAAAAGTCCATATAATTTTTTTACTGTTTCTACCTCATGAATCGTTTTTGCACGCTGCAGGCTTAGTAGTACATTTTCCCGGTTGAAGCGGGTAAGGTCGTCGTAGTTGTTGTCTGCCCGGTCGGCTGCACGATTAATTAGTTCGAGCCTTTCGGCATCACTCATTGTCGTTGCAAATGATTTTACAACAAGTGTTATTTGATCAATATTCTTTAGGCTCTGTTCCAAAATCCCTGAATATACCTTTCCCATGTAGCTAATTTCATCAACGCTGAAGTGCTTGTCATGTCGGATCAATTTCCATGTCCTGTGATATTCATTTACCATCCGTACTTGTTTTTGAGTAATGTCACGGATGCGGTCATAAGAAGAAATAATTGTTTTGACTTTTGCAAGGCCCTCATAATACTTGCGGTATTGTTCTTTTTGCTTTTCCATCCACTCAGCGATCTCCTCCAGTTTCAATTTAGACAGTGCATTTTCAAACGTCTTTTGTGCATTCTGTAACCATATCGTTTTATTCTGCAACCGCTGAATTTTCAGATCAACCGCTTTGATAACCTTTTTTACCCCCGCCTTTATAATTTCTGCAACCTCAATTTGTGCATGCACCCTTTGTACAGGTAATATGGCAAGGCACACAGGTAAAACAAATAGTACGATTGCTAAATACTTCTTCATTTCAACAATATTTTTACTTAAACAATTCAGATTTTTTCCTCGATCTTCCACTCAAGCCTGTGAGCTTTTATTTCTTATGTCTGCTGCCATCGCCGCAATACCTTTTCGTATATCTCCACCAAACTTTTCGGCATATTCCATCAACTTCACTTTTTCTGTTTGTTCAGTAGTGTAAGCCAGATACTCTTCAAGGCTTACCTCTGTCCGGTACACTTTACTAAGCATACCGCCGAGGCTGATAAAAACCTCTTTATATTTCTTAGTGGCATCGTTGGATTTGTTTACAGACAGTACCAGCGCCTTTTCCTTTTCGGTAAGTCCCAAAAGTTCCTGTATCTGTTCAAACTTGTTTTGGTACTTGCTTTGGTCGAGCAATATTTTGCAATCGCTGTTATTAATGATGGCTTGTTTTACTACCCGAGAAGAAATAATATCTTCTACTTCCTGCGTTACCACCACTGCCTCGCCAAAGAACTTTCTGACTGTTTTAAAGAGGTACTTTATGTATTCGGCAAAGCCTTCTTTCATCAGCGCTTTCCAGGCTTCTTCAATCAATATCATTTTACGGATGCCTTTCATCTTGCGCATCTTGTTAATGAAAACTTCCATAATGATGATGGTTACTACCGGAAATAAAATGGGGTGGTCTTTGATGTTATCCAGCTCGAAAACAATAAAGCGTTCCTGTAATAAATTCAGGTTTTGGGTAGCGTTTAGCAGGTAATCAAATTCGCCACCTTCGTAATAAGGACGAAGCACGTAAAGGAAGTTGTCTATGTCAAAATCCTTTTCTTTCACCCGGTCGCCTTCCAACACCTGCGTGTATTCATCACGCAGAAAAGCATAAAAACTATTGAAGCAGGGAAAACAGTTTTCATGCCTTTTTATATAATCATAATATCCTCCAATGGCATTGGATAGGGCAACATACTCGCTGCGCTTAAATGCTTCGTCATCCTTTTTCCAAAGTGCCAGCAGCAATGTTTTGATGCTTTCTTTTTTTTCTGTGTCAAGGCTATCGCCTTCACCGATATAAAAAGGATTGAAGCGTATTGGGTTGTCTTCACTGTAGGTGAAATAATATCCCTTCACCATATCGCACAGCCCTTTGTAGCTATGCCCTACATCTACCAACACGATATGGGTGCCTTGCTCATAATAGCTGCGTACCATATGGTTCGTAAAGAATGATTTTCCGCTGCCCGAAGGGCCGAGTATGAATTTATTCCGGTTGGTACAGATACCCATTTTCATAGGCTCATCGCTAATGTCCACGTGTACCGGTTTGCCGGTTAATCTATCACCTAAGCGGATGCCCACAGGACTTAATGAAGATCGGTAGCCGGTTTCCAGGTTGAGAAAGCAAGTTGCCTGTTCTGCAAATGTGTCAAACGTGTCGTTCATGGGAAAATCGGATGCATTGCCTGGAATACCTGTCCAGAAGATTTGCGGAGCACCAATAATTTCCTGTTTGGCAACGGCGTCCATTTGTGCCAATGCCGACGATACCATATTTTTCAGGTCTTTTATTTCTTCCTTATTATCGGTCCACACCAATACATTAAAATGTGCTTTTACAGGAAGACGTTGTTGACTGATGGCTTCGTTCAAAAAATCGTTCGTTGCATTCCGGGCAATCATATTTTCTCTGCTGTAAGCTGAAAGGGACTGCAGTCTCAATCTTTTGCTCTCCAGCTTTTGGATAATTTTCTGTGCATCTTCAATAAAAACGTACTGGTTGTAAATGTGATTACACGGCAATAGCTGTCCTAAAGTAGAAGCAAACCCCACGCTGAATTTTGTTTTATCTGTGCTGTATTTATCGTAATTGAAACGACTACCGCATAATGCAGGAAGATCTGCTGCCTCACCTAATGTGTAAAGCTGGCAATGTTTATCACCTATCCGTACATTCTCATCAAAAACAATATCAGACCTCAGTGAGTTGCCATTCTTTTCTGATAGATAACAGTATTGCTCGATAAGGCCCATCTTACGGCTTTGGCTACATAAATCTTTTTCCTTCATCCATACCAGCTTTACAAAACCGCTGTCCTCCATAACATGTTTAAATTGTCCGGTATTATCAAGAAAATCCTGCAGTAATTGCGGTCGGAGAACTTCTTCGGGGATTATAGATTTTCGCAGGAGACTTGAAAAAAGAGAGGTGGCCGCTTTCCTTCCTTCTGGTTTTTTAGTCAGCATGATATAGCAGGCATGGGCCAAATAGGGACGCTCATTGAAAAACCGTTCACTGCTTCTGTTTAAAAATCTTGTATTTTCTTTTGTAAAATCCGCCTCATACTTTGCATTAATAAACCAGTCCTGCTTGTGGAAGACGCTATGTTTTGGCAGTAGTTTGATAGCTTTTATCCACGCCTGGTGAAAAGCCTCATATTCCTGGTCAGACAGTGTAAAAATCTCCGGCAATTCCACCTTAAAAACAACAGTGATATCGCCCTGTTTACTGAGGATGCAATCATGCTCCACATCCATAATTGGTAAAATATCATCCAACACTTTTTCCATTACACACTTATTTACCTGTTCCAAAAAATCTACTATGCCACTTTCATAAATATTTTTCTGCTCCTGGACTTGATTACCTTAGGAACTTGTTTCCGGGCTAAAACTTTCATGAGCCCATGCTCTCCATACTTATTGCTCATTCGGTAAATCGTTGTTACCAGGAAAGTTCCTGCTATCAGAATCACTCCAACGCACACATATGAAGGCAATCCAATAATGTATATAACTGCAAAAAGGATGAGGAGGCCAACCACTCCCCCGCCCAGGTACCAGATGTACTGCGCTTTTAATCCGCGAAATTCAATCGACTTATTGACGCCTTTATTGATTTGATAAACACTGTTTGCCATAAGACTTTTCTTTATAGTTGGTAATGACATCTTTTAAACGCCAAAGAAGGACTGGATAACAGTAGCTACGACCACTAAAAAAATACAACTCCCAAACCAGGCCGCAGCAACTTTACCCGTATCCTGATCACCTGCATTCCATTTCTGGTAAACCTTGACAGCACCTATGAGGCCAAGTAATGCACCTACGGCATACATTAAGTTAGTTCCTGCAGAGAAGTAACTTCTGACTTTCGTATTGGCTTCATTGATACCCTCAATACCATCTTGTGCAAATGCACAACAATCAATCAGTGTTAGTACCACAGAGGCACAAACCATCGTTAACTTTCTACGGTTAACCTTTCTAAATTTCCATCTACACATTTTCATAACACACATTATTTAAAATTTAAATCAAAACAAGAAGAGATAAAAAAGCAGGGTGGCTCAACCACCTCATGTACCGCTATTCCTTCCCCACATCGCTTTTATCCATCAACACGAAAGCGAGAGCACACCCTGCTAAGGCTGTTACATTAAATCCTTCCATAACAAATCCACTTCATCCTCTCCTAATGTAACAAGCCCATATTTTTGACATTCGGATGATATCAGCTCGTTTATGGATGATCGAATAGAATAAATACCTGGAGATGAATATTCTTTTAGAACCTGGTGCAAATTCTGCTTCAGCTCCTGCAACTCCATTTCCTTCTGAGAAGCATTTGTAATAGTAGCTTTCACAGCTGCAATCAGACGGTTGACATCTTCAAACTCTTCTTCTGTAATTTCTTTAAAAGAAGCATTTTTCTGATCATTATTTTCTTCGTTATAAAAAATATTTTTACCACCTGAGTTAATATGCATGGCTAAATTCAACTTCAACTTCCGCTTTCCTGAAAGCCACTCTTTAAGCTCATCTGAATAATATTTTATCCCGATAAATAAATAGTAAATGGCCAGCGAAATGGTGACTGTAACAAGGTAGTCTGTCGACGAAATGTTTGTAAACATGGGTAATAACTTTTCTTCTTTAAAATCAAAAAGGATGTTGCATCCTGCGTTTATAATTTCTACACAAAAGAACAAACAGGCAAGACCCCTATCATGTCCAACTTTGATTTATTTTTCTTGTACCTGGTTGTACCCCTTTGATAATCAAAAAGAAAAAGCATCGGATTTTAAGAAAAAAATTTGTGCGGGCGTCTTGCTTCCAAGAATAACTATTCCTATTGGTTTCTAGGATGGAGAGTGAAGATAGGTGCGTTTGGGAAACATATAGGTTATTCATAGTGTCAAATCCTCCATTAGCTTTTGTTATGCCTGGATGCTTGCCATGGAATTGGCAATGCTCGATTATTCCATTCCTGCGAACCTTTTGAAATTTGAAGATAAGAACTGTGTTAATTCAGATTGCCTCCAGATTTGAAGCGTATTTTGCTAGGATTACTATTATTTAAAAATAAAAATTATGAAAAAGTATTTCGTTTTCGGAGTCTTCGTCGGGTCTTTGTTTTCAGGTACTCTTATGGCACAAAAAAGCATAAGTGTTCCTGAAGTTGTAAAAAAATCATTTACACAAAAATTTCCTCAGGCTTCTCATGTTATTTGGGAAAAGGAAAATGGTAATTATGAAGCAAACTGGGGTGGTAAATCGAATGAAGATAACACTGCCATGTATACACC
>JAEZRL010000328.1 GCA_023440945.1 Bacteroidota bacterium | reverse complement strand
CTTTAAAATTGAGTACGGAATTTGGATTGCCTTGTATTGGCTTACCGGGCACTATTGATAAAGATCTTTATGGCACAGATTTTACCATTGGTTTTGATACCGCAGTGAACACAGCGGTGGAAGCTATTGATAAAATTCGAGATACGGCTGACGCACATGATCGTTTATTTATTGTAGAAGTGATGGGACGTCATGCAGGTTATATTGCTTTACACAGTGGTATTGCAACAGGTGCCGAAAATATTCTCATACCGGAAGCAGAAACAAATATTGAAGAGGTGATTGCTTCTTTATCCGAAAAAGAAAAGCGAAAAAAACTGGTGAATTTAATAGTTGTTGCAGAAGGGGATGAGTTTGGTGGAGCGAACCAGATAGCTAAAATAGTGAAAGAGCGTTTGCCTCATTTAGATACACGTGTTTCTATTTTAGGGCATATTCAAAGAGGTGGTTCACCTACCTGCATTGACAGGCTTATTGCCAGCCGTATGGGTTATCATGCCATTGAAAGTTTGATGGAAGGAAGACATAATGTAATGGTAGGCGTGGTAAATAATGTAATGGCTTATACGCCTCTTGAAATTGCCATCAGGGAAAAACAAAAGATAAGCGAAGATTGGTTGAGAATAGTTAAAATATTAGCGAGTTAAAGATTACGATATGTCGAAAAACGTTGAAAAATATCTGCATAAAGAAATGGACAAGCAAGCTGGAATAGAACATACTTTTCATAAAACAAAGATCGTTGCAACGGTTGGGCCTGCTTGTGATACTTACGAAAAACTGTTGGAGCTTGTAAAAGCGGGTGTAAATGTGTTTCGTCTTAACTTTTCTCATGGCACGCATGAAGATAAAGCGCAAATTATCGAGCATATCCGTAATATCAATAATACAGAGCCTTACAATATTTCTATATTGGGTGATCTGCAAGGACCAAAATTGCGTGTAGGTGATATTGCGAATGGTGGTTTAGATGTTGTTCCCGGAGATATTTTAACCTTTACTTCCAGGGAAAAAGTGGTAGGTACAAAAGAAAGAATTTATGTTTCTTATCCCAACCTTCATCAGGATGTGGAAGTAGGAAATAAAATATTGCTTGATGATGGTAAACTTGAAGTAGTTGTTATCGAAATAACACCGGAAGATGATGTAAAAGTTGCCGTTTCTTATGGCGGTACCATCTTACCGAAAAAAGGCGTGAACCTTCCTGATACAAAAATCTCCCTTCCTGCATTAACGGAAAAAGATGTTGTTGATCTTGACTTTGTAATAAAGAACAATCTTGATTGGGTTGCATTGTCTTTTGTAAGAAAAGCAGAAGATATTATTGATCTCAAAAAAAGGATCGCAGAAAAGAATAGCAGCATAAAAGTTATTGCAAAAATAGAGATGCCGTCCGCACTTGCGGATCTTAGAAATATTGTTGTTGAATCTGACGCTGTAATGGTTGCACGTGGTGACCTGGGCGTAGAACTTCCGGTGGAAAAAGTGCCAATGGCGCAACGTGACATCATCCGTAAATGCATTCACCGGGCAAAGCCTGTTATCGTTGCTACACAAATGATGGAAAGCATGATTGACAGAACGAAACCGAATCGAAGCGAGATAACAGACGTTGCAAATGCCGTTCTGGAAGGAACTGATGCGGTTATGCTTAGTGCAGAAACAGCAATGGGGCATCATCCTGCGCTGGTTGTTGAAACAATGCGTAAAATAATTCTCGAAGTAGAAAAAACAGAATATCGTTACAACCGTGAAGATGACCTGAAACCGCTTCCGCAGTCACCTTCTTTTTTAAGTGACGCCATTTGTTACAACGGTTGCAAAATTGCAAAGGACCTGAATTCAGATGCATTAATAGGGATGACGCAAAGTGGTTACACCGCTTTTATGTTGAGCAGCTACAGGCCAAAATCTCCATTGTATATTTTTACAAAGAAGAAAGAGCTTGTAAACCAGTTAAGCTTAAGTTGGGGTGTAAGGGCTTTTTATTATGATGAAGAAAACAGTCTGGATGAAATTATCTTCGATCAAATAAATATTCTTAAAGAAAGAGGTTTTCTAAAGCCCGATGATATAGTTGTAAATACCGGAAGTACACCGGTTCACCTGCATCTGCCAACGAACATCTTAAAAGTAACGAAAGTGGAGTAAGAATTAGTTTATAGAAATATTGATAAACCCTGCGTATTAAAGCGCAGGGTTTTTGTTTTTTAAACAAGGATGATAAGGCCTTTTTTTATGAACTACAGTAGCACAATGACATAGAGGTACACGAAGACTTGAAACGTTTTCATTTTATATTTTCTTGCATCTTCTTTTGTATCAGCCAATGATGACCGAATGGATCTTTTATTTCTCCTTGCCTGTAACCATATTCATAATCTGTTGCCGGTGTGATTTCTGTTGCGCCTGCTTTTATTGCTTTATCAATTACCGCATGCACATCCGGAACAAACAAACCAATGATAGTCGTTGTTCCATTATATTTATCGGGTGAAAAAAAATGTGATTTGGTTACTTCATGCAGATGAAAGATTGCTCCATCAATAGAAAGTTCCGCAACATGAACGCTTTCATCATCGTTTAGCAAACAAAAATTTTGTGTGGCGCCAAATGCTTTTTCATAAAATGAAATATCCTTAACGCCGTTATTTATTAAAAGCTGCGGTGCAAAAAATGGTTTGGTGTTTTCATGTGTCATAACGAAAGGTTTATTGATGACAAAAGACTTGACTTTGATTGTGCGGTACCAAGTCTGCATAGAATGCTGATGGAGTTATGTTTTGTGACCTCTTTTGTAAGAGATTATTATCTTTTTTCTAACGCCTAAAGAACTGCAATTACTTTGTGTGATTACATAAATGTACAAAAATTTCTAAATGCCCAACGCTCACAAATTTTTCATGCTTCATAGCAATACCAAACGATGAACGTACTGCGACACAATGATGTTTCATAGTAGTGCAGGAGCCGGGCACCATAATAATTTGTCTTATTAATTCAAAACTTCGTGGAGGTCTATAATGGAGAGATAAGGATCGAGCTCTGATGTATCTTCAAAAGCATGATACGTGATGAAGTCATTTGCTACAAGATCAAATTTCACTTCGATATAAAATGCTCCTATCTGGTATAAAATGTAGTTGAAATTATTATCGCTTCTGTTGGATAAGTACACTGCACTCTCCAGCAAAATCTCATACTGCTGCGTTTGGTTAAGCGCATTAAATTTTTGAAGTGTCATAGGTTTTTCAATTGCTTGCAACCTATTGGCACAAAAATTATGCACAGAGTGCCGAATAATGAAAGAAATTTTAAAGATTATCTTCATTAATCCTGCTCAGCAACAGCAGGATGGCCTTTCAATATTTTCTTATCCTCTGAACGTGAATTCAGTATACCGGCTTTTACTTTTAATTCGCCTGTTTTAGCATCAATCAAACCATTTTGCTCTTCCTCAATATTGGTCGCCTGGGTATAAACATCACCGGCAATTGGGCGTTTGCGCAATTCCTCTTTAAAAAGAAGTATTTGCTTCGCTCTTTCTTCTGCGTCTTTTGGACCGCCATAATTTACAAAACCAAAACCTCCCCATTCGCTTACAATCAATGGAACCTGGTGACGGTAAAAGAAAGGATCGCCAACCACCAGTGGAAATGCTGCCACACCTTCTAACTTGCCTGCAACAAGTGCATCTAATGTTTTTTTCCAGGTGTTAATATCAGGTGTATATAAATGTGCGGTGAGCAGATCACTTTTTAAACGTCCTTCAAAAGAAATGTGATGCCAGCCGTCATTATCAACTACTAAAAACTGCGGATAAGCAAGCTGCATGTAATGATACATGTTCATAATGTATTGCCTTGTTTCTGCATTAGTGGCAATATCCTGAGCGCCCCAATCTTCATTATATAAACTCCAGATAACAACAGAAGGATGCGTACCGATGAGTGCAAGCATACGCATCAACTCGTCTTTATGCGCAGCCCTGCTTTTGTTGCTTGAACGATGCGGACTTGGCACTTCTACCCATAAAAGCATTCCTATTTCATCAGCAAGATTATAGACTCTCGGATCAACACCGGCTATGTGAATTCGCACAAGATTACATCCAAGTTTTTTCATTGCAAACATGTGTTGTTTTATTTCCTCATAAGAGGAAGTGCCTGGCTGGTATAAGATACCATCCAGGTAAAGGGCTTTGTTATTCAGATAAACACAACAGCCCCTTGCTTCAATTTTACGTAACCCGAAATGCGTTTCTATTTCTGCTGCATAATTTTTTTCATCTATTAATTGTGCAACCAAACGATATAAATGCGGTGAGTTTGGAGACCAATGTTTTGCATCTGGTATTTCTAAAACTACACGTTGTTGTTTTTGACCTGCTTCAAGTTTAAGCGGATAATTATCTTCGGCAATGGGTACATCTCCATCATTCTTGTTGAATACTTTCAGTTTTAAAACATAAGAACCGGAGTCATGAATACGGGTGATAATATTAAAGCGAACAAGATTATCTTCCACAATACTTACGACGCCAACTCTTGAACGCAAACGGTTTCTTTCAACTATTTCTAACCAAACACTTCTTACTGGGCCTGTATAAGTGTGATACCAGATGCCACCACGTTTATATACATATGACTCCTGTTTTCCTCTTGGAATATCTGCATCCATCGTGTCACTAATACGAACAGTTACACGATTAACCGGTCTTAGTATTTCTTCATTCAGTTCGTAAGAAAAAGAGGTGTATTCGCCTACGTGTACTTCTTCGCCTTCAATTGTTTTTAAAGGAATGCCATTGAGCCAAACACGTGTTTCATAACCACAGGCGCCAAAAGTTAATTCAAGCATTGAATTGTGAGAATCATCACCATTTTCTTTCTCCGGAAGAGGAAAATCTCTTTCATACCAGGCTATTACTTTGTCTTTCCAGGAATTTGTATTCTCCTGTCCTTTCGCCATGTGTTCCTCTACACTTCCCGGCCAGGTAGCTGTTTCCGTATAATAATGTCCCAGGTGCCAGCCGTCCAGAATTCCTTTGTCTTCCATATCCAAAGCAAAACGCCATTCGCCATCTAATAGAACATAGGAATTGGGACGAAGAACAGCTCGTGGAAGCGGGTATGTTAATTTATCCTCTGCAAATTTTTCATCTTTAGTAACGGATAAACCATAGTTGGGATGATTTAATACTTTGGTCATAAATGGCGGTTTGAAAACGAAATTTTTTAAAAAAGAAATCTGAAATGAGATTCAAAAAATAAGATTAGGAATCGGCGGATTGAGTTTTACTTTCGAATCAGAATGTCTGCAACCAATAACCAGCAACTTGTAACTGGCATCAGTTTATAATG
>JAEZRL010000277.1 GCA_023440945.1 Bacteroidota bacterium | reverse complement strand
CCTGCTGATAGATTTTATAAGAAGGTATTTCTCGGGAGATTTTATAATGATGAAAAAATAAGCACGGAAAAAATGTAGATGCAACCGTTTTACAGGCATCACCTCAGCATTTTGAAGGTTCGTTACAGACAAATCGTCTCTTTTTTCTCCGTCGTCGCACCTTTTTTCTCCGATGGCGGTGTTATTTTCTCCGTCGTCGCACCTTTTTACACCGAAGCCGGTGTTATTTTCTTCGTCGTCGCACCTTTTTACACCGAAGCCGGTGTTATTTTCTTCGCCATCGCACCTTTTTGCACCGGCGGCGATGTTATTTACTCCGCTGCCGCACCTTTTTTCCCCGAATCCGGTGAAGGTTGTACTCCGGTGAGGGGAGTTGGGTTTAGATGTATGTCTAAAAAAACAAAACCTCGTCTGTTACGACAAGGCTTCGCAAAAAGAAATATTCACTACTTAAAAGTCAAGGCCTAAAGCAAAGTACCAAAGGGGCTTGCCCCGGAATAAACCATTCATTGGCCAGCCTGCATCCAGCTTTACAAAATAACCGAGCAGCGTAGAGCGGGCACCAACACCATAACCACCGGCAAAAGGTCCGAGACCACCTGCACGCAGGCGCACAATAACCGGGTTGTTTGGGCTTTCGGGACCGTAAATAGCGGTTGGCCTTTCGATATTTTTTACACTGCCTGCCCAGGCTGTTCCAAAGTCGAAGAACTGCACCAACTGGAAGTTTCTTACAAAAGCATTATTAATAGGCTTGTTGAACAAGGTGGTGAAAACCGGGAAGCGTAATTCACTGTTCAAAACAAGGGCATTGTTACCGTTTGCGATGTTTTGTTTATAACCACGCATGTTAACAGCCAGTGACTGGAAAGCGTAATTCATACTGGGATCAGGACGATTCTGGCCGATGAATTTCGGGCTGATCCATCCATCAACACCACCGAGATAATAAATCATCTTCGATTCGCCAAAAGAGAAATCGCCTGCACCTCTTACCGCCCAGATAAAATTGCGGTGTATCTGCAGGTAATGCCTTGCATCAAAACCAATATTATACAACACTTTCCCCGTAAGCGAACTGCCCTTGCTTGTAGGAAGATTGATGTCGTTATAAATTTTCCAGCGCAAACCTTTCCAGATATTTTGTGCAGGATTGATGGTATTATCGTGCACGTATTCAAAATGCAGTAAAATGGTGTTGGCAACAGAATCTTTTAAACCCAGACCTGTAGGATCGGGAATAAGAACTGAACCGCCAAAACCATCGGGATAATTGTAGTAAGGCCGTAAAACACCCTTATCCCTCCGCAAACCGATATTTGCCCTAAAGCTCTTTACAACATTGAAGGGGTAACTGAAATTAACCTGGTAAATATTGGTAACAAGGTTGTTATCATAATACGCCTTATCACCCTGGTAAAAACCTAAATAATTGGTGGTGTTGCTTCTGTAATAAGTAACGCCCCAGTCAATTCTTTTCCTGAAATTTTGAAAAGATATAAAGGCATCTTTATCGGACAGTGAACTACCAAAACGGAAACCGCCAATAAATTTAACGTCCTCCATAATATCACTTACACCTACACGGAAGCTCCAGTCAAAATTAGAACCGTTGTTCAGTTGAACAGGACCGGCACCGCCGGCATAAGGTTGAAAACGGTTAATAAGAACATTGTTGGTTATACCCGCCAGCACATAATCCGCATTAAACTTTAATCCATAATTATACAAACGGGCTTTGCTTAAAATAGAAGGAGCGGAGGGTACGCTTTGGGGAACGGAAAAACTATCCTTGTTGTGATCTTCATTTTCAAACTCGTTTTGAAAAACATTCTGCTGATTGGCGGGAAGCGTATCGGTTTTTATATCAATGGCAGTGCCCTGCTGCAACCTTTCGTCCTGCATCTTCTTTTTAATAAATTCTGTGGGACGAGCGGTTACGTTTCTTCTGCGTAAGGTGGTAGAATCAACTCTTAATTTATACAGGAATTTCAAATCGCCTTCTCTTCTTACCTCACTCACCTGCCCGTTATTTCCAGCAATTCTTGTTTCCTCTAAACTGCTTTGATAATTAGTGATAGGGAAAGTATAAGTTGAATCTTTATACACCTGGAAATAACTAACGCTGTCGGGTTCTGCTTTTTGCCAGGCATTTAAAGTTGAATCCATTTCTTTGTCTGAAGGATTGCGCAGAATTTCATCACCCACATAATACAAAGTATCCAAACCTTCTCTTTGTGTAGAAAAGAAACCAGCCCAGCGATTGGCAATACCATTTTCATCATTCACATAGGTGAAGTGATTGGTATTGTATTGCATGGGATAACGTGCATTGCCAAAATGAACATTGGTAAGCTGGCTTATTTGTTTCATCTCGCTGTTGTTGTTAATGTCAACAAGAAAGATGTTGAAATGATTGCGGCTCGGTAAAACGGTATCACCCTTTGGTGCATCAGGTCCGGGACGATTGGAAGCGAAGATGATTCCCACACGATTAGGGAAAGCAACAACGGATGGATCTAGATCATCATACACATCGTTTGTGATTTGCTTGATCTTTTCGTTGTCGATACGGTAAGTGAAAATATCTGTATGACCATTTTTAACAGCGCTTAATAACAACGTGTTGGCATCGAGCATAAAACCTGCATCAAGAATCTGGTCAAAACCGGTTATCTCCTGTTTGAATCTTTTGATGTTGGCAATTACATCATAAACGAACATGTAAGTGTGCCCCTCTCTTGAATAGATACACAATAATCTCGAGCCTTTTCCATCCCAGGCTAAGATGGGATAATTTGGATTGATGTCACCTTCCTGTGTTCTTACACCGTACTTCAGCAGAATATGCGTTTCATATAAATTATCAACAAACTTTACCTGGTAGATACCTTTGGTAAATTCCACAACGGCATAAGAATTATTCCTCTGGTTAGGATTGGCATTAAAGCGGAAATAATCATTCTTTGTTACATCTTCCACCACTGCTAATTTTCCTCTTGGGGCATTGCGGCGTTGTTTCAGGTCTTTGATATACCTGTCCTGCTCGAACTGCATAAAATCAGACAGCATATCCTTAAATTTCTTCTTGGCAATTCTTTGCGAAGCACTGTTTAGGTTTTTATACAACCGGGCCAGGTAAAGAAAATAGGTAACATTTTCTTCTTTATATCTTTCTGCCACATAATGCCAGAAAGCGTTACCCGCAAGTACCGGTTTATCAAAAGCGAACTGGTAAAAATTATTGTACTTACCGCTTAAGATGGCGTTCTTCAATTCATTGTCTTTTTCCGTACTCCAGTTTTCAGCAATGTAAGAAACATAACCATCGGTAAGCCAGGCCGGAAGATCGAGCAAAGCTGCATTGCTTGCTACTTCACCTATATCATCTCCAAACAAAATGTTATCCATTAAAATGCGTGCAATTCCTTCGCGAATTTGGAGACGCAGGTTGTTGTGGTTTCCATCAAAATAAACCACCACTTTATTGTTCACCAGTTTAGTTAATCCACCCGCATTTTGCCAGTCAATACCCAACCCGATGTTGCTTGTTTTGTAATCGTCGTAGTTATTGTAGATAACAATATTTGCTCTTCTTTGCAAAGAGTATTCAACCGCCTCTTCAATAGAATTAAGTTCGTCCTCAGCTACCTGCGTAACATATTTTCCCAACTCCAGCCCGCCCTGGTTGAAGTAGCAATTGAAATTGGGTGATTGATAGAATTTCCAGTTGAATTTTTTATACTGCACACGGTTTTTGCCAAATTGCACCATATTTACCTGCGCACCAGAATCAAACGGCAATGAAATGACAAGCAGAAGAAGCATTCCAATCCATAAGCGAGTAACTTGCATATCCGATCTTTAAGTATTTTTTAAAATTAGCATAATTAGTTGTAAAGGCTGAAAATAGGTTTATGATAAAAATTCAATTTTTTACTTTCAATCCCGTACAGGAAAATACATACGTAGTTTCAAACGAAAAAGGCGATGCCCTTATTATAGACCCCGGATGTTACTTTTCCGCTGAACAGGACACCTTAAAAAATTTCCTGTCAAACGAGAACCTGCAGCCGGTGCAGCTTTTAAACACGCATTGCCATCTCGATCATGTATTTGGTAATAAATGGGTGGCAAAAACATACGGGCTTGAATTGTTTATTCATCCCGATGAAGAAAAAATGCTGCAGTTGGCGCCTGCTTCAGGACTGATGTACGGGTTAACCTTTGATAATTACAATGGCCCGCTGCATTTTTTGAATGAAGGTGATATGGTTATGTTGGGAGAGGAAAAGCTGAAAGTGATCTTAGCTCCCGGCCATTCACCCGGAAGTATTTGTTTTTATTCTGAAGAAGGAAAGTTTTTAATTGGCGGAGATGTTTTGTTCAGGGAAAGCATTGGCAGAACGGATTTGCCGGGAGGGAATCACGAGCAATTGTTGCAAAATATCAGAACCAAACTTTTCACTCTGCCCGATGAAACAGTTGTTTATCCCGGCCATGGCGAACCAACAACTATCGGGCATGAAAAAAGGTACAATCCTTTTTTAAGGGAGGAATAATATAACGATGATCCTGATAAAGGAAATACCGGGTTGATCAGCTGCTATTCAAAAATAGCATGTAACTGAAAAACCATCGGAAACACCAAGTTATTAAAACAGAATAATGAACGTTATTACTGCAGATAAACTAACCAAGAAATTTGGTGATTTTAAAGCTGTGAACGAAATATCTTTTGAAGTGAACAAAGGAGAGATATTTGGTTTTCTTGGTGCAAATGGTGCCGGCAAAACAACAGCCATGCGTATGTTGTGCGGACTTTCCATACCAACCTCGGGCAAAGATTTCGTTGCGGGTTTTGATGTGTACAAGCAAACAGAAAAGATCAAAAAGAACATCGGCTACATGAGCCAGAAATTTTCTTTGTATGAAGATCTAACAGTTCGGGAAAACATTCGTTTTTATGCAGGCATTTATGGATTAAGTGATGAACAGATCAAGTCGCAAACAAAGCTTTTGCTTGATAAATTGCAGATGCACGAACAGGAAGATCATTTGGTGCGTTCCTTGCCATTGGGATGGAAACAGAAGCTTGCTTTTTCTGTTGCTATCATTCATCATCCTGCAATCGTTTTTTTAGATGAACCAACAGGCGGTGTTGATCCCGTTGTGCGAAGGGAATTCTGGAATATGATCTACGATGCGGCAGCAGATAACATCACTGTTTTTGTAACAACGCATTACATGGACGAAGCCGAGTATTGTAACCGCGTTTCCATAATGGTAGATGGAGAAATAGCAGCGCTGGATACACCTGCAGGATTAAGAAAAACCTATCAAGCCGATTCAATGGACGAAGTGTTTTTGCATTTGGCAAGAAAGGCAGTAAGAAGTGCTGGCTGATGGCAACACAATAAAAATATGAAGCAGTTTTTTTCATTTGTTAAGAAAGAATTCTATCACATACTACGCGACAATCAAACACTATTTATTCTCGTAGGGATGCCTATTGTACAGATCATTCTGTTTGGTTTCGCCTTAACAAATGAAGTAAAGAATTCGAAGATAGCAGTGCTTGATATGTCGAAAGATGAGGTTACGGCACAGATCATAAATAAACTAAATGCAAGCCGCTATTTTGAAGTAGATAAAACGATTTACTATTATACCTCTGTCGAAAAAATATTTAAACAAGGCAGCATAAAAATGGCTGTTATATTTCCCGCACATTTTGCAGAAGATCTTCGTCACTTAAATAAAGCATCTGTTCAGTTTATTGCAGATGCAACAGACCCAAATGTAGCTAATCAGTTAACAAATTATGCATCAGCTATTATATTCGATTACCAAACTTTACTTAATAAAACGCAACAAATTCCTTACACTATTCATACAGAGGTAAGAATGTTGTACAATCCCGAACTCAACAGTTCTTATTCTTTTGTACCGGGATTGATGGCAATGGTTTTACTGCTTGTTTGTACCATGATGACATCCATTGCTATTGTAAAAGAAAAAGAATTAGGCACAATGGAAGTAATTCTTGTTTCGCCGTTAAAACCCTTCAACGTGGTGCTTGCCAAAGCGGTTCCTTATCTCATTTTATCAATGATAAATGTTGCAAGCATTTTATTGTTAAGCGTATTTGTTTTAGATGTTCCGATAAGAGGAAGTTTGTTATTACTTCTTGCAGAAAGCACCTTGTTTACCATTACTTGTTTATCGCTTGGATTATTAATATCAACCATAACAGAAAGCCAGCAAGCTGCCATGCTTGGCTCTATGATGGGTATGTTTTTGCCAACTATTTTATTTAGTGGTTTTATGTTTCCTATTGAAAACATGCCCGTGCCTTTACAAATAATTTCAAACATCGTTCCCTCAAAATGGTTTTACAACATCGTTAAAGCAATCATGATAAAAGGTGTTGGCTTTACAGCAGTTTGGAAAGAAACACTGATACTTTTGGGGATGACTACTTTGTTACTCAGCATCAGCATTGCGAAATTTAAAATCAGGCTGGCATGAGAACATTAAAGTTTTTATTGCAGAAAGAATTCAGACAAATATTTCGCGATCCTGCTATTTTGCGAATTGTTTTTATGGCGCCCATCATGCAGTTGCTATTGCTTCCTCTAGCTGCTGATTACGAGATAAAAAATATTGATCTTGCTGTGGTAGATCATGATCATTCTACTTATTCTCAACAACTTATTTCAAAGATTACTTCTTCAGGATATTTCCGTTTAACCGCTCATGATGCATCGTATAAACAAGCACTCGAAACGATTGAAAAAGACAAAGCGGATATTGTAATGGAAATACCGCTGAACTTCAAAAAAGACATGATCAAAAAAAGCAACACTACGCTTTTTTTGGCTATCAATTCTATTAACGGGGTAAAAGCAAATCTTGGTGGCGCTTATCTTCAAAGTATTATACAGGATTTCAATAATGAAGTAAGAGCACAATGGATTCAATTGCCGCGAATGAACGTTGAACCGACCATTGATATTCGTTATTCAAACTGGTTCAACCCATTAATGAACTACCAGGTTTTTATGGTTCCCGGTATTTTAGTGATGCTTGTAACAATGGTTGGCTCATTTCTTTCTGCACTGAATATTGTGAAAGAAAAAGAAATTGGCACCATTGAACAGATCAATGTAACGCCTATAAAAAAACATTATTTTATTCTTGGAAAACTCATACCCTTTTGGATTCTCGGACTTATCATTTTAACTATCGGTTTGCTTATTGCCCGGTTGGTTTACGGCATTGTTCCCGAAGGAAACCTGCTTACAATTTATGTATTTGCAATGGTATATTTACTTGCCGTGCTCGGTCTTGGGTTACTTATATCAACCTATACAAACACCCAGCAGCAGGCAATGCTTATTTCTTTTTTTATCATGATGATCTTCGTGTTACTTGGCGGTCTATACACACCAATCGAAAGCATGCCGCAGTGGGCACAAATGATAACAAAACTTAATCCTGTTGCATACTTTATCGAAGTAATGCGCATGGTAGTATTAAAAGGAAGCACCTTAGCAGATATAAAAATCCATCTGCTCGTTATTGCTTTTATGGCAGTGTTATTAAACACCTGGGCTATCTTGAATTACAGGAAACAGTCCTGATATTTCTAGTGTTTTTACCGAACGAGTTGCAGTACTAAATGATACGCTTTGCCAACAAATAAATTCACTAACTTATTATCACTTGTTCCTTCTGCAAAATGAAAAACTCGTAACCATCACATCATTCTTCTATCACAGCATCTACTTCAATTTCAACCAATAACTCCGGATCAACCAGGGCATTAACTTCCACTAAAGTTGCAGCAGGACGTATGTTTTCAAAAACTTCACCCTGTGCACGGCCAACTTCTTCCCATCTTTTTATATCGGTAACAAAAGTTCTTACCCGAACCACGTTTTCCAAAGAAGCGCCAGCTTGCTGCAACGCTTTTTCTATCTTCTTATAAATAAATTTCGCCTGTTCATAAGGATCGTTCTTTCCAACAATTTCATTTTTTTCATCTACCGCCGTTGTTCCTGCCACAAAAACAAATTTGTCCAGTTTAACTGCGCGGCTATAACCAAATTTTTTCTCCCAGGTTGTACCCGATGAAATGATTTGTCTGCTCATTGTTTTATTATTTTTTTTCGCCCCTCTGTCCCTAAGGGGGAACTTTAAGAATGTTGATCTTTTAGATTTGATTTTATTTTTTAAAAATAAAATCGTTTACACTGTCACGCTCTTACAAAGCACCTTTCAGGGATAAATTTAATCCGTGAATCATTATAAAAGTGCTTCATCTTTTCAATGTTTCATTACTCGAAAATAATTTTTTCCTTTGCTGTAACTTTTTACATTAAAAAACGTACAACAATCAGTAAATAAGCAAATAAACTGATTTTTGACCCAGGCTGTTTATGACAGAAAAGGAATATAATGAATGTGTTAACCTGTATGCTGACAATGTTTTCCGGTTTATTGTAAAAAACCTGAAACATGAAGAAGATGCAAGGGATATTGTGCAAAGCGCTTTTGAAAAATTATGGCGCAACCGGGACATTGTGGATAATGAAAAAAGTAAATCATATCTCTTTACTGTCGCCTATAATCAAATGATTGATCATATAAGAAAAGTGAAAAGGATCTTTTTAAAAGATGAATTTAATGCGGAGATAAAAGTACAGCAATCACACATTCACAATGCAAAGAAAACATTGAATGAGGCATTGAACAGGCTTAGCGAAACCCAACGAAACCTGGTGATGCTGAAAGATTATGAAGGTTATAGTTATGAAGAAATAGGACAAATAATGGGATTAAACGCAAGCCAGGTAAAAGTTTATTTACATAGGGCAAGACTTACTTTGAAGAATTATTTGGTGAGTCCAGAAAATGTGATGTAAAAGCAAGAATGTTTTACACAGCTCAAAACGGTATAATTCGTGTAAAAGAAATTGAAGTAAACAATGAACATTAACAGGCATAATTACGAGGAGTTCTTCCTGCTGTACACAGACAATGAGCTGAGTGCTGAGCAGCAAAAGGAAGTGGAGCTTTTTGTGCAGCAGCATCCCGATCTTGCCGAAGAATTCGAAATGCTGCAGCAAACAAAGTTATTGCCGGATGAACACATCGTTTTTAGCAATAAAGACGCATTATTAAATATTGCCCGGACAAACATTAATCTGAGCAATTACGAAGAATATTTTTTACTTAAGCTGGATAATGAATTAAGCAAAGATGAACTAGGAAAAGTTGATAAATTTTTGGCACAGCATCCGCTATTACAAAAACAGTTTCAACTGCTGCAACAAACAAAACTGCCTTTAGAACTAATTGAATTTCCTGATAAGAAAAGTCTCTACAGAACAGAAGAAAAAGAAAGAAGGGTTGTCGCCTTCCGGTTTACAAAATTCGCTGTTGCTGCAGCAATGCTTGGTATCGCAGCATTAGTTTGGTGGATGGTTCCGCAAAACAAACAAATAGTGGAAATTGCGAATTTAAAATCTGTTCAAAAAGAAACTATCAAACCAAAAGATAAGATAACAGAACCTGCAGAGCAGCCTGCTGAAAAAACAGAAATAGCTGTGGTTCCGAAATCAGAACCAAAAACAGAAGATATTGTTCCTGCATCTGTCATAAAACAAAAACATGTACCGGAGAAAATAAAACCAAATGTTGTTAAACAAAACGCAGCGCAGTTGGCAATAACACAACAAAAAAACAAAAATAATTTACCGGAAGTGAACTCAGGGGTTAAGGAATTACCATCAAACGAAACACCTGTTATCGCACAAAATAATTCACCCATAATTGATAAACCAATAAGGGCATTAAAGCCATTGGAAGAAGTGAATAAAGATGAAATAAAGTCTCAAACAGCTTCTTATATCGCAGATACCAAAAAAGCTTTAACTCAACCTGCGGCTTACAAAGAAATAAATACCGATAACGACAATGAAACAGTGTATATCGGTTCTATGCAACTGAATAAAAACAAAGTAAAAGGACTGCTTAAAAAAGCAACACGTGTTTTTGGAAACAAAGTAAAAGATGCGGATAACGATGGCAAATTGCAGGTTGCCGCTTTCGAATTAGATACACGAAAATCAAAGTAAAATCAACAGATATGAACAGGATAATTTTTATGGCAGCAGCCATGCTGCTTGCATGCTCAGGTTATGCTCAACAAGACACGACGGTTAACAATAAGCCTGATACCATTCACGTCGGCAACTTCATTATCATCAAAAAAAATAAGAACGCAAGAAACACCAACAATAATAACAACAATGATAATGATACGATGAACAATAACACGGATAACGATGATGATCACAACATCAATATTCACATTGGTTCCAATAAACATTCGCATTCAAACATTCAAACCAACTGGCTCATCTTCGATCTTGGTTTTGCTAATTACCGTGATGAAACAGATTATGCAACATCAAATACAGATCCTTATCTTCATCCCGGTACAAAACCGTTTACCAAAGATGATTTTAAACTGAGAACAGTTAAATCCTCCAATGTGAACATCTGGCTGTTCATGCAGAAAGTGAACATAACAAAGCATGTTCTCAATCTTAAATACGGCCTTGGTTATGAGATGTATAATTTTCGTTATCAAACTAATTTAAGTTATAACAACGGTACACCTTCTTTCATTTACAGAGACAGTGTTTTATTCTCAAAGAATAAATTGTTCGCAGGTTATGCAACCATTCCGTTTATGCTTAATGTAAACACTTCTCCTGAGCACAAGCATGGATTCAGTTTTAGCGTTGGTGTAAGTGCAGGTTATCTTTTAGGAGCACGTAACAAACAGATAAGCGACGAACGTGGTAAAGTAAAAATAAAAGGTGATCTTGATCTGGATAAATGGCGGTTGGCTTATATAGCCGAAGCAGGTCTTGGTCCTGTTCATTTATATGGCTCTTACAGCATGAATCCATTGCACGAAAATGCATTGAAACAGTATCCTTATGCAATCGGAATTCGTTTCAGTAATTTTTAGAATCGCATTAAGGAGTTATTTAAATTAATTATACAACAAGCAATTGTTTTTCATGGCATCGCCTCTTGTGTCACTCACTTGTACGTTCTGTTTTCATAGCAACACAAAGGTTCCATAACCCTATTTCTCAATTAATTCAATACCTTATACTAATAGAAAAAGCGCTGCATAAACAGTGCTTTTTCTATTATAAACAATGATAAATTTTTATTTAAGAGAACGTATCACTTTACATGGATTACCTGCAGCCACAACATCTGCAGGAATATCTTTAGTAACAACACTGCCTGCACCAATAACTGTTCTGTCACCAATAGATACACCGGGACAAACTACAACGCCGCCGCCAATCCAAACATTCGAACCGATGGTTATCGGTTTCGCTAACTCCAAACCGGAAGCTCTTTCTTTCCAATCTACCGGATGGGTTGCGGTATATACCTGAACATTTGGTGCAAACATTACTTCATCGCCAATTGTTACTTCAGCTACATCCAAAACCACACAATTAAAATTGAAGAAAACTTTTTTCCCTACTTTAATATTATTACCATAATCACAATAAAAAGGTGGTTGCATCCAAAGCCCATCAATATCACCAAACAATTCTTTCAAAACCTCCAGGCGAAGCTCTTCTTCGTCATCATTTGAATCATTGAGTTTTTTACATAACAATCTTGCTTTTCTGCGGGCTTGAACAAGTTCTGCATCCATCGGATCATATAATTCTCCGGCAAGCATTTTTTCTCTTTCTGTTTTCGGCATGATTATTAAGTTTGATGTTTTGAAGAAGAGATAGAAGCAAATATTATACTTGAAAACTCAGTCTTAAAAAATGTATCTGACAAACAGGATAAACAGTTGTGTAAAATCTGTTTATACAACATTCTTCACTTTAAAAAATTTTCATACCTTGAATTTACAGGTGAACTAAGTGTATAAGCAAGTAGTTATGTATCAACACCATTTTTGAAAACAATATTTTTGCAGTATGGAAAATACTACCGCAATACAAGTTAATGAGGATATG
>JAEZRL010000024.1 GCA_023440945.1 Bacteroidota bacterium | reverse complement strand
ATGCAGATGAATGGCCGGATTGATGGACATATTGTACAGGGACATGTTGATACAACAGCAGTTTGCATAGAAAAGAAAAATAGGAACGGCAGTTGGGAATATACGTTTGAATTTGATGAAGCGTTTGCTTCACTGGTCATAGAGAAAGGTTCAATAAGCGTGAACGGCACCAGTTTAACCTTGTTTAATACTACACGAAACTCTTTCACTGTAGCTGTTATTCCTTTTACTCATGAGCATACAAATATCAAATATATTGAAAAAGAAAAAAAAGTTAATATTGAATTTGATATGATAGGAAAATATATTCAGCGCTACCTGCAATTGAAATGAATTAGCTTTAGATGATTATTGAACTAACTGCTTCATGAGCAATTTGAAAAATAAGGCTAAGCCATTTTTTATTTTACTATTGATATTATTTGTTGCTTATCTCCCACTCTCTTCCTTTCATTTTGGAATGAAGAATGATGCCTTCAGCGATAATTTTCCCAACAAATATTTTTTCAGTGCAGCATTACATGCAGGTTATTGGCCTTTATGGAATCCTTATTTAAATTTTGGCTTTCCTATATATGCCGATCCCGGCTTTGCATTTTGGAAT
Organism: Bacteroidota bacterium; assembly: GCA_023440945.1. Lineage (GTDB taxonomy): Bacteria > Bacteroidota > Bacteroidia > Chitinophagales > Chitinophagaceae > JAEZRL01. Next base: position 5,201 of record JAEZRL010000024.1, on the reverse strand, counting down.
CCAATTACATGGATATTTGGGTTAATTGGTTATACCGCTTATATATTAACTGCAGAAGTACTGTTATATATCTATATCGCAGGCGTTTGTATGTACTTTTTGTGCCGGTATTTCAAGTTCAATTTTTATGTTTGCATTAGCGCGGCCTGCATGTATATGTGCAGTGGTTTTTTTATAGGTTCTTTACAATACATTAATTTTTCAACAAGCGCTGCTTTTTTACCACTGCTTATTCTTTGCTTTTTAAAACTGCAACAAAAACCTGGTTTCAAAAATGCATTTTGGTGTGCCGCAGGTTATTATATGGTTTTTAGTAGCGGCCATCCTGCCATTCCACTTGCAACAATTTATTTTTTAGTAGTATTGTTTTTACTGTTGATGACAGTGAACTACGATATAAGATCATCAGCAAAAAGAATCTTCTTTTATAACTTTCTATCTATAGCTCTTTTTACTGTTTTTTATTCACCTGCATTATACAGTTACATAAATGTATTTCCTGTTTATGCAAGAAACATATTGCCCGATCAAACAGATGCCCTGAATACCGGTTTTTCATTTTCTTCCCTTATTTCTTTGATCCTTCCCTTTTCAACAGCAAAATCTTCATCTTCAATTTTTGAGAATGATGTGGCCATGCGCAATATATATATTTCCATCCCTGGTTTTATATGTATGCTTTATGCTATAAAAAGAAAAAATAAAAATGCTATTGTTTTCTCTTTGGCAGGAATAATAATGCTGTTACTGAGTATTGACGGCGAATATAAAGTGTGGCTTTATCCAAAACTACCTTTGCTCAATTTTATTCGTACTAACGGAGAATTTCGTGTATTTACTGTTCTTGGTTTTTGCATAGCAGTGGGATTTGGATTGAATGAAATAATGATACGGAGAGCTTTGCCAGCATTTGTATCAAAAGCTATCATTTTTATTGCAGCGCTAAGTTTAGGCTCTGCTATCTTTCTTTTAACGAAAAACAAAATTCCTACTATCTCGATACAAACTGGCATTTCACTGACTGGATTAAAATTGATACTCGATCATTCTTGTGAAAGCTTGTTCATTTTTATTGCTTGCTGCATCAGTTTACTTATTTGTACGCTTTTATGGTTATCAAAAAAAAACATCCGGTTTATTCCGTTTATTTTAATTGCAGATATTATAATCAATGCTATTATTTATTTACCTGTAACAGGCATTGGAAGAGTAACATTAAAAGAGATCCAAACAGTCTATAACAGTTTCCCTAAAGGCATTCCAATTCCTCCTTTAATTCCAATAAAAAACATTGACACCTTTGACGCAAAAACAACCGGCCTCATCGGTGACAAAACCTATTATAACAAACAAATAGGCACGCTACGTTTAACTGATTATCCTTCTTACTTTACTTCAACTGATCATTATTTTCAAAGCGCAATAAAAAACAGCATAGATAAAAAGCCATTTTTGTTTTTAAAATCCGATTTGAGTGGTACACGCACAAAAAATAACATCGATGTAAAAAGATTTTTTCCGACTCATCTTTTACTTACTGTTAATGTACAACATATTGATACACTCGTTTTTCTTCAAAACAATTATAAATATTGGTACGCAAAGGTGAATAATAAAAATACACCTGTAAATACAACCTTTTATACTTTCATAAGCGTTCCTGTCACAAATGGAGTAAACACAGTTGAGTTTGTTTACCATGATGCTTATCTAATTCCCTTTATTTTATTCAGTATTTCTGGTTTTATTATTTGCATCATTATCTATGTGAGAAAAAGCAAAAACTCTATTTATAAACAATCAGTGCAGAATCAGTAAAATAAAAAACAGCATCATTTTTAGTAAGATCACCGCAGTTTGTATTTGTATTTGACAAACTTTTATAGCTTGTTTTGTAAGTTTTTTTTAAACCTGTTAATTCCTCTCTTTCTGAACAAATTATAACGCTGTCAACCGCATCTGGTTTCGCTAGCCATTTAACCGATTCAATTGCACCTTGCCTTAAAATAAGTGCTCCGTTTTCAGAATGGGGTAATTGCTCTATGTACAATATATTTATATCATGTAGATGATTTACTTCGTTTATAAAAGTCTTTACAACGTTTCCGGCAAAGCGATAATTAACCGCATTTTGAAATAATGTAATGCAATAGGATAAAAAAACAAAGATCAAGAAAGCATTTTTTACTACGATGGAAAATGAAGCAGTGCAAACAACATAACTAACAATAAAACATAAGATGACTGAAGGAAAATATAAAAACCGTTCTGCTTCTGTTCCATAAACAGCAATTCCAATAGAGGCATAAGGAGCGAGACTTGCCAGAAAAAAAATAAACAGAAGCAAAACTTTTATTCTTTCCTGTTTTTTTTGTTTAAAAAAAAGAGCAATTAACACAAGCAGAATAACGCTAAAGCAAAACATCAGAAGAGAACTTGCAAAAGGAGGGAAAAAACTTCTCGTCACCAATTTGATGAAGTTGATACCAAGTGCGGGAATATTAAGATGTATAAAATTTGCACCTTCATAATCGCCAATGACCTCATTCGTAAAAAAGTATCTTAAATAGAGATAAACAAAAAATAAGGCAGATAAAACAACAGGCTGAATAAAAGTTTTCACTTCTTTTCTTTCTGCAATAAATAATATCCAGCAAAACAAAGGGAGCACCCAGCATGATTCATAACTAAGTAATGCTAAGGCAAAAAAAAGATAACTAAGTATTATTGATTTAGCTGTTTTCTTCAAATAAAAAATGAAAAACAGCAGAGAAAATATCGTTCCTATAACAGCTGATCTACCTAATAACCAAAAAACCGCTTCCGAATGAAAAGGATAAGCAAAAAACAATAATGCGGTTATGACTGCAATTGTTCTTTTTTTTGTTGTGCTAAAAAATTTTTGAAGTAGTTGATTGGAAAGGATAAAAACTAAAGCGGTTGAAATAACGTGTAAAACAATATTGGTAAAATGATATCCCCAGGCCTTCTTCCCCCATAAAAAATAGTCAACCATAATAGAAATATCGCAAACAGGACGAAATGAATTATGCTGTAAAATCTTTCCCTGGGCACTTAAGGGAATATGTACAAAATCATCATTTTGAAAATATAAGGGAAAAGGATTATAGCAATAAAAAACCGCTGCTGATAATACAATAAAAGACGTAATCCAATAATTTTTTTTAGTAAGAACCATTGCCGAAAATAACACAAAAGCTCTCTATTGTTCATTGAAATCTCTTTAAAAACTAACTGCCAATTTTTCATTATTTATCTGCATGGCATAATGATTGAGCAATTATAGAAGAATTTGAGTACTAACCTTAATTGAAATAAAAATATGGGAAAGATCATTGGAATTGACCTTGGAACAACCAACAGTTGCGTTGCAGTAATGGAAGGTAATGAACCTGTAGTTATTGCAAATGATGAAGGACGTCGTACAACGCCTTCAGTTGTTGCGTTCCTTAAAAATGGCGAAAGAAAAGTAGGTGATCCGGCAAAACGCCAAGCTATCACCAATCCTCATAATACCATTATGAGTGTAAAAAGATTTATGGGACGTCGCTTTGACGAAGTGACGGAAGAAATAAGCCACTGGAGTTATAAAGTGGTGAGAGGTGACAATAATACTGTTCGTATTGATATAGATGGACGTTTATATACGCCACAGGAAATATCTGCCATGATCCTTCAGAAAATGAAGAAAACCGCAGAAGATTATCTTGGTCAGGAAGTGAATGAAGCAGTTATTACCGTACCTGCTTACTTCAATGATGCACAAAGACAAGCTACCAAAGAAGCAGGTGAGATTGCGGGTTTGAACGTTCGCAGAATTGTGAACGAACCCACTGCTGCTGCTCTTGCTTATGGATTGGATAAATCCGGTAAAGAAGAAAAGATCGCTGTATTCGACCTTGGTGGCGGTACATTTGATATTTCTATTCTTGATTTAGGCGATGGTGTTTTTGAAGTAAAATCAACCAATGGTGATACACACCTCGGCGGAGATGATTTCGATAAAGTTATTATGGACTGGCTGGCGGATGAATTCAAAAAAGATGAAAACGTAGATCTACGTAAAGACCCGATGGCTTTACAGCGGTTAAAAGAAGCTGCTGAAAAAGCGAAGATCGAGTTATCATCTTCATCAGAAACAGAAATTAATCTTCCTTATATCACAGCGGTAGATGGCGTTCCCAAACACCTTGTAAAAAAATTAACAAGAGCCATATTTGAACAACTTGCCGATAATCTTTTTGCAAGATGTTTAAAACCTTGCGAACAAGCTTTGAAAGATGCAGGTTATAGTGCATCTCAAATTGATGAAGTTATTTTAGTTGGTGGTTCTACACGTATTCCTAAAGTGCAAGAAATTGTAGAGAAATTCTTTGGAAAGAAACCAAACAAAGGTGTTAACCCGGATGAAGTGGTAGCAGTTGGTGCTGCTATTCAGGGTGCAGTATTAACCGGCGAAGTAAAAGATGTTTTATTGCTCGATGTAACACCGTTAAGTCTTGGTATCGAAACAATGGGCGGTGTAATGACAACAATGATCGCTTCTAACACAACTATTCCTACCAAGAAAACGGAAGTTTTCTCAACCGCCAGCGATAACCAACCCGGGGTACAGATACATGTAATACAGGGTGAACGACCAATGGCAAATCAGAATAAAAGCTTAGGCGTATTTAATCTTGATGGCATACCACCGGCACCTCGCGGTGTTCCGCAAATTGAAGTAACATTTGATATTGATGCCAATGGTATCCTGCATGTAAGTGCAAAAGATAAAGGCACCGGTAAAGAACAAAAGATACGTATCGAAGCAGGCAGCGGCTTAAGCAAAGATGAAATTGAAAAGATGAAGAACGAAGCCAAAGCAAATGAAGCGACCGATAAAGCAGCACGTGAAAAAGTCGAAAAGCTGAACCAGGCAGACAGCATGATATTCCAGACTGAAAAACAATTGAAAGAGTTTGGCGATAAAATTCCTGCTGATAAAAAAGCACCTATCGAAACAGCTTTGAATAAGTTGAAAGAAGCACATAAGAGCCAGGACGTAAATGCTGTTGATACTGCTCTTGCAGAAATGAACAATGCATGGACAGCCGCAAGTGAAGAAATATATAAAGCACAACAGGCAGGTGGCGCCGCTGGGGCACAACCAGGTGGAAGTGCTGCAGGCAACGGCACAG
>JAEZRL010000219.1 GCA_023440945.1 Bacteroidota bacterium | reverse complement strand
TCCAGTTCGGGAAGCAACTTATCAATAAAGCTGTCCATTTTACTGTTGATAGTTTTTACTTGAGCGGTTTCCATAATAATAATAATTATTAAAATTTAAAAACTAAGGGTACTTCTTAAACACTGTTCCCCGTGCTGCTCTTTGGAATTGTTATTGAGATGGCTACTAGGGTTGCAGGCATGATACTAGCAGCTGAAAGGCCTTGCAGTATTCGTCCAGCTAATAAAAATACAGCGGTACCCGAAGGTGAAATAATAATAAGAAGGGAGCCAATAATATTAAGCAGTAAACCAATATATGTCGTCTTTACCCTGCCTACGCGGTCGGCTAATCCACCGGGTACCACAATAAAAATTCCTGAAAACAATGCGGTAATGCTTACTGCAAGGTTGTTCAGGTTGTGGCTGATCTTCAAATCTTCAGCCATTACAGGAGCAATGTTTAAGGTGGTTTGCGCAAAAAGCCAGAAAGTAATAACAACTAATACAATTCCTGCAATAAGTTTGTCAGTTCCCCGATAGTTTATAGATGAAGAAACTGTTTGACTGGAAGATACCATAACCGCCTTATTATTTCGTTAAATTATCTTATTTGTTATGTGCACCTAATTGATACTACTGAGCATTTCAACAGCAAGCAGTTATTGAACGTGCACGAGAAGTATTAAGAAATAAGCCATAATAAAGTTAGAGCTATTTAAAACAAATAGAATCATAATCTTCAAACAAAATTATTCGGTTTGAAGTGCGCTCTCAAAGCTTTGACCGGAGTGTTTCCTTTTGTAAATTATCGTTTTAGAAGAAATTGTTCTCTACACAAAGCCGTAAGTATTAGACTGTCCGCCATCAACGGCAATGGTTTGCCCATTTACATAAGAACACTCTTCGCTTAGTAGAAAAATAACTAGTTTGGCTACCTCTTCCGGAAGTCCGAGGCGCTTTGTTGGATTGAACTGTGCGTATTCAGCTTCTGCTTTTTTAGGATCATCAGGATTTACCTGGCGGAAGGCTTCGGCTACCATTGGCGTTAATATAGCGCCGGGTGCAATAGCATTGGTAATGATACCATATCTGGCGTATTCCAACGCTGCATTTTTTGTCATGCCTGAAACAGCATGCTTACTGGCGACATAAGGAGTCTGATTCATTACGCCTCTTATGCCTCCTACAGAAGCTACATTTACAATACGGCCATATTGCTGTTTTTGCATAATAGGGATAATATATCGCATACCATAAAACACACCCATAAGATTGATATCAATTACCTTCTTAAAGATTTCTATATCATACTCCGTAATCAGCGCTTGTTTGCCTTCGATGCCGGCATTATTATAAAAACCGTCAATGCGACCAAATTCTTTCACTGTTTCATCCACATACTTTTTTACGTCTGCTTCTTTAGAAGCATCTGCTATTACGGTTATCACTTTTGTATCTAAATGTTTTTGCAGAATAGCTTGCTTCGCCTCCTCCAAGGCTTTTTCATTAAAATCAATCAGAGACAGTTGAGCACCTTGTGCAGCAGCTTCTTTGGCCGCTGCTAATCCCAAACCCATAGCTGCTCCTGTGATGGCTATAATCTTGTTTTCTAATCTTTTCATAATTATAAATAATTAAATGACACTAACTGCAGGGAGATTGAGTAATAGTGACTATATAAAAAATATGTGGATGATTGAAGAGGTTATATGGAAACCAATTACCGGAAAAGATTTTTGGTTTTACCATCTTTTGCACCCGCCTGATAATATGTGCGGAAATATTCATCAGCTGAAAGCGCACCACTGCCTTTGATGATAAATAGAACCAGCAGAATAAGCACGATAATGGAAAGTATAAGTTCGAATATATCGGTTTCCAAGTTTTTAATATTCACAAAAAAGATAGCAATAATAATGATGGGTAATTGCACAATAGATGATGCTCTTGTAAAAAGCCCAACTGTTATAAATAAGCCGCATAATAAACTAAGCACACTTACTATTAAAGCAAAGGTGGAATCACTTCGTGAGAATGTTTCTATACCGGTTTGTCCAATTAACGATCTTAACAAAGCAGTATCGCGAATAAATACTATACCTTTCCAAAACAAAATCAAACCCAACAAAATTCTTAAAACGGTAAGCCACTTAGGCTGATCCGGATTAGTTCTTTCAGTGATATTTGTTTGTGCCATAAGAGGTATTAAGAGGTTAACAAATAGATGGCTTACTGAGAGGGGGATTGTTACCTAAAGATAAATAATTATTTCAACTCATTCACATGCTTTTGCAGGAAGTATCAAAGTTTCCCATTAAGTTTTAATGGTGAGTTCAAGTATAAACAGACAGGACTATTTATTTTAAAGAATTATGCTGAGTATAGTTACACAGTTATCTAAACCGAGAAGGCCTTCATCTATTAACTCCTATATTGTAAATTGGAAGTTTTAAAGAATTACTTAGTACTATCAGGCTTCATGCTGTTATTCATGCCAGGAGCATTTCCGTTGTGATTCATATTGTTCATCATTTTCATCATTTCTTCAGGCGACATGAAATTCCAGTGATCTACCATTTTCATGTTTTCTACCCTTATTACATCCACACTTTTACTGTCTATATTGAAACCAGCAGGCATTCCCCAAACCGGATTTTTTGTAGTACCTGTCATGTGAACGAGTGCAAAAATGTACTCTCCGTTAGCTGCATCTGCGATGATTTCAAATTTTAGATTATCAATATCGTTATGAACATTAGCCAACGAATTAATAATATCTTCTCCTTTCATATCTGAACCATTTGCTCCTCCGCCATGATCTATTGCATCTGTACTAATATATTGGCGCAGTGTTGCAATATCACCTGTTTCTATTGCTTTTTGTACTCTGCGATTAGCCTCAAGCATCGCTTTTTGTTTATCAGTTGTGGTATCGAAGGAATTGAAATGATTTCTGCTTGTTCCATTGTTTGTGGCAAAAACAGTAAGTATTGCCAATAAACCTAAAAAGGATAGCGTTTTCATATGTTTTT
>JAEZRL010000199.1 GCA_023440945.1 Bacteroidota bacterium | reverse complement strand
AAAGGAACTGTACTGCTCTTTCATCATGATGGATGGACCGCCTATACACCAGAGTTTGCATCCTGCAGTTACGATTGGGCGCTTTTTTTCAGGAGCCTGAAATTTCTTTGCGAAAAAGGAAAGGGATTTCCTTATCCAGAGTTTAATAAATAATTGTTCTGATGCCTCAATCCTAAACTTATTACACACATGCTTTGTTTCACGGAGCTGGCATTTTTATAGCAATAAAACAAGTGAAGTATTTGTAGATAAAGAATCGGTGGTTTGTACCTTATTGATTTTGTTGGCCGGCCTGTTAGCTGTCTGCAGGTTCCCATAATTCGATTTTGTTACCTTCTATGTCAAGAATGTGAACGAACTTTCCATACTCATAGGTCTCTATTTCATCTAACACCGTCACACCTTCCTTTTTTAGCTCTTCTACAAGAGCCTCGAGATTTTCAACGCGGTAATTAATCATGTAGTCCTTTGATGAGGGCTCAAAATATTTGGTACTATCGGGAAAAGGGCTCCATAAAGTATATCCTTTCTCGGTTGAATCCTCTTCCTGGTACCACTCAAACTTTGCTCCGTATGGGTCTGTGTCGAAACCAAGATGTGTCTTATACCATTGTTTGATTTTCTCCGGGTTCTTGCATTTGAAGAAAATGCCTCCGATCCCTGTTACCTTTTTCATTGTTGTTTGTTTATTAAATTGTTTCGAGATGATTGTCTTAACGGTGAACCCTAAACAGAATGATGTAGCAATAACTAAAATAATAAACTCTTTTTTCATTTGCCATAAGTTTTATTGTCGTGTCTTGCACACTTTATCGGTAACAAAATAAATTTACACCCTGCACCTATTTCTAAAAAAATCAAAACCAGTTTTAAAGTAGTTAATACTTTACTTTTTCAATTGTTGTTCGTCCGTTTCAATCTATTGCATACAACTTTCAGTTGAATAACTGCCAGCGTAAGTACAGCTTACTGAATAGAACCTATAAAAATCATAATAAAATCGTTGAAAGGCTTTAAAGCGATCGTTCACTCATATTAAAACATCGTTGAACATAATAGAACCTTTATTAACCAGTTAAATAGTTTAATAATAGGGAGTAGTGCTTGTAAATGCTATTTTTGCCGGAAATATTATCCATGAAGCTATTTGTTGCGGGATTTCCGAATGACTTTGATGATACTGATCTTAAAGAAATGTTCGAACTATACGGTACCGTTTCATCTGCTGCGTTTGCTAAAGACAGGGCAACAGGACGACGGAAGGCGTTTGGCTTTATTGAAATGCCCGATAAAACAGAAGCGCTTGAAACAATAAGAATTCTGAATGGCACAAAAATTAAAGGAAAGCCAATAGCTGTACAGAATGCTGACGAAGGACCGGGAAATAACAATGCCCGCAGAACCAATTTTAATAAAAGATATTAGTATCCTGGACGAATTGAAAGATCGACATTGCAGTTTTATTTTATTGCCTGCAAATGATTTTTAAATTTCTGCAAGATATTTATGCACGAAGCTAATGGCCATTGAGCCTTCACCTACAGCAGATGCCACACGGTTCATGGCACCGGCACGTACATCACCTGCTGCAAAAATGCCCGCACAGCTTGTTTCCAGTAAATAAGGATCACGTTCCAGCTTCCATATTTTTTTAAAATCACTATAATGCTGCAGTTCCCTGCCTGTTTCTATAAAGCCTTTATCATTGGTAATAATCTCGTCGCTTAACCAATCGGTAAATGGTTTTGCACCTATGAATATATACAATGCTGCTGCATCTTCAGTATAAATTTCGCCTGTAACAAGGTTTTTGATTACCAGTTGTTGCAGTCTTTCATCACCTCGTGCTTCTATTACTTCACGAAAAGTACAAACAGAAATATTGCTTACATTATTTACCTGGTCAATTAAATAAGATGACATGGTGTAAGACAAGCTATCTTTCCTGATTAATATATTTACCTGTCTTGCAAATTTTGATAAATACATAGCAGCCTGTCCTGCAGAGTTTCCGCCGCCAACAATAAATACATCTTTTTTTATGCATGCAACAGCTTCTGTATTTGCTGCACCGTAATAAATGCCCGCACCTCTAAACTTCTCAATACCCGGCGTTGTAAGCTGCCTGTAATCAACACCTGTTGTAATTACAATTGCTTTGGTCATTATCACTTTATCATCACCCAAAGTTATTTTCTTATAATTATCCTGTACGCCGATTGCTTTTACTGATTGTGGAGAAAGAAAATCAGTGCCAAATCTCACTGATTGACTTATTGCTCTTCTTGTTAAATCAGAGCCGCTTAAGCCTTTTTGAAAGCCAAGATAATTTTCAATACGTGAGCTCGTACCGGCTTGCCCGCCTGGTGCTTTTCGTTCTATCAGCAAAGTTTTTAAACCTTCTGATGAGCCATACACAGAAGCAGCTAAGCCTGCAGGGCCAGCGCCTATTACCGTAACATCATACACTTCATTTTTCACTTCAGGGTTTAAGCCGATATGTTTCGCTATATCAATTATAGGAGGGTTTAATAATCTCGTTCCGTCTTCAAAAAAAATAGCAGGAAGATCTTTTGTTTCGATGTTATTCAACGTTAATAATTGCTGCGCTTCTTCTCCGCTTGCATCCAGCCATTGATAAGGAATTAGATTTCCTGATAGAAATTCTTTTATGGTATGGCTCTTTGGTGAAAACTGGTAGCCGATAAGTTTAATGCCTTTGAAGTCGGGGTGAAAATCACTTTGCCAGTCGTCCAGCAGATCGTTAATAACAGGATATAATTTTTCTTCAGGTGGATCCCAGGGTTTTGTAAGATAATAATCAAGCTTAACCGTATTGATCGCTTTGATAGCTGCATCTGTATCAGAATATGCCGTTAATAAAACTTTCTTTGCATTATCATAAAAACCCATTGCCTGTGTTAAAAAATCAACGCCTTCTATCTCAGGCATACGCTGATCTGAAATAAACATTGCCACAGCTTCGCCTTTATTCTTCAACTCAAGCAAACTGTCCAAAATTTCCTTTGCTGAAGAGGTGCTGAGTATTCTATAATCCTGCCTGTATTTATTTTTCAGGTCTCTTGTTATGGCACGCAATACTTGTGCATCGTCATCAACAATAAATATAATTGGCTGATCCATTGTAATTCATTTGCTGTATTAAATTGGAAGACAAACTTCAAATTCTGT
>JAEZRL010000016.1 GCA_023440945.1 Bacteroidota bacterium | reverse complement strand
GGAGGACGGTGTTATTTGCTTATCATGCTTAAAATCTCATCGCTTTCAGGTGTTACTTTACTGTCGAAATGGGCTAGAAGTTTGCCATTCTCATCAATCAAAAACTTGTTGAAATTCCAGCTTATAGTTGCATCGAGAACACCATTTTCGATTTTATTACAGAGATACTTAAAAACCGGAGTTGTATTATCGCCTTTTACATCAACACGAGTAGTTAAAGGGAATGTTACACCATAATTTTTCTCGCAAAAAGACTTAATGTCTTTGTTATCCTCGAATTCCTGTCCGCCAAAGTTATCAGAAGGAAAACCAACGATCACTAAATTATTCTTGTGATCTTCATATAACTTCTCTAACCCTTTGTACTGCGGTGTAAACCCACATTTTGATGCAGTGTTTACAATAAGAATTTTTTTACCCTTGAATTTTGAAAAATCAATCACACCTCCATCAAGTGATGGAATTTTAAAATCATAAATGGTTTTGGCTGCCGGCTTAGCATCTTTCATGTTTTTCTCCTTTGTTTTACTGATAGCAGCATAACTTACAAAAAGCAAAAGCGCTGCAAAAAGAAAATATTTCATCTTAATAATTTTTGTAAAAGTTAAACGTGAAAACTTGCATGAAGTTAGTGATTCTTTAAATGGTATAAGCTACAGTTGCTATACTTAGTTTTGTTTCAGGAATGTTAAGAATTGTTTGTCCACAAGCTTCAAGCGTTGCACCCGTGGTTACAACATCATCTGTAAGTAAAACATGTTTTCCTTTTAACACTTCCGGTTTTGAAACTTCAAAAACGTCCTGCATTGTTTTCCAGCGGCTCACCCGGTCTTTATGTGTTTGAGTTTCGGTAAAAACGTTTCTTGCAACCGCGTCGATCATAACAGGCTTATGTAATATTTTGGTCATACCCTCCGCTATCATGGCTGCCTGGTTATAGCCACGTTTCTTCTCTTTTTGTTTATTCAGTGGAAGTGGAATAATAATGTCAATTTCTTCAAATCTTTTGCTATCGCTCATTTGCCTTGCCGTTAATTCACCAAGCAATAAACCTACTTCCTTATTTCCGCGATACTTTAACTCAAAAACAAGATTCTGGAGGATAGAATGTTTGGTAAAATAATAAGCACTTCCTGCAGCTTCGAGTTTTATTCTACCTGCAAAAACTTTTTCCACTGAATTATTCGGGTAATTAAAAAAATTTGTTTCCGGCAATTGAAAAAAGCAAGTACCGCAAAGCATTTGATCCTGTTCAACAACATCAGAACCACAGCCAACACAATTGTGCGGAAAAAAGAGATATGCAAAATCTGAGAAATAGGATTGAAGTGCTTTTATCATCTTCTGAAATTACAAAAAACAACACAGAATTTAAACGATCATCAAAACAAAAACCTATGCAGTTCATCCACTCTTCCAAGCGCTATCACTTCTATTTGGAATTGCTTTTTATCAAAGCCTTTTTTATTATAACGGCTTACAATTATTTTTTCGAAACCAAGCTTTTCTGCTTCTGCAATTCTTTGTTCTATTCTGTTCACCGCTCTTATTTCGCCGTTCAAGCCAACTTCACCTGCAAAACATATCTGATGGGATAATGGGGCATCTTCATACGACGATAACAAAGCACTTATAACCGCTAAATCTGTTGATGGATCTTCTACTTTCAACCCCCCTGCAATGTTCACAAAAACATCTTTCATCCCAAACTGAAAACCACCACGTTTTTCCAACACAGCAAGCAGTAATTGCAGACGACGCAGATCAAACCCGCTTACCGTTCTTTGAGGCGTTCCATACACACTTTGTGTGACCAAAGCTTGTACTTCTATCAATAGTGGCCGCAAACCTTCCATGCTTGCAGCAATGGCACTTCCGCTTAAGTGTTCTTCTTTTTGTGTGATCAAAATTTCGGATGGATTAATAACACCCCGCATCCCATCACCCGTCATCTCATAAATACCCAATTCTGCAGTGCTTCCAAAACGGTTTTTTAAAGTGCGTAAAATGCGATAAGTATAATGCCTGTCGCCTTCAAACTGAAGAACTGTATCAACCATGTGCTCCAGAATTTTTGGTCCTGCAATGCTTCCTTCTTTTGTTATATGACCGATCAAAATAACAGGCGTATTTGTTTCTTTGGCAAACCGCTGAAACTCTGCCGCACATTCTCTTATCTGCGAAATGCTTCCCGGCGATGACTCTATAAAATTTGTTTGAAGTGTTTGTATGGAATCAACAATAACCAGGTCTGGTTTTACTTTCTTTATCTCTTTAAAAATCGTTTGGGTAGTAGTTTCTGTCAGGAGGTAAAAATTCTCATTTTTTATTTTTAACCGATCTGCACGCATCTTTATTTGTTGCTCACTTTCTTCACCACTTATATACAACACCGAAGTGTTTTTCAATTGCAAGCCATTCTGCAAAAACAAAGTACTTTTTCCAATTCCCGGTTCACCCGCAACAAGTACAATACTTCCTTTAACAATGCCGCCGCCTAATACACGATTCAGTTCGGCATCCGATGTTATTAAACGTTCTTCCTGTGCCGCACTTACTTCATCAATCAATATCGCTTTTGTATATCTTTTTTCTTCATGATAATCTTTCCAGGTATCATTTTTATTTGTTCCCTTATCCAAAACCTCTTCCACAAAAGTATTCCACTGCGCACATGAAGGACATTTGCCCAACCACTTAGCACTTTCATACCCACAATTAGTACAGAAAAAAGCCGTCTTAATCTTACTCATTGCATAAAGATAATTGCTCAAAGGCTAAGAAAGCTTTTTATGTACTTAACTGCATTGCTACTATTAAGCTTTTCTTGTGTCACTCACTTGTACGCCTTGTTCGCTATTCAACAATTATTAAACAAAGCCGGGAGAACAATAAAAAATGATTAATGTTGTAACGAATTTTATTTTTGTTATATGGCAAGGATAAAAACAGATAAAGATCTTTCCCGCAAAGATGTTATTGTAAAAGCAGCCGCCGTGTTGATTCACGAAAGAGGTTATAAAGCGGCAAGCATGCGTGATCTTGCAGAAAAAGTAGGTGTTGAAGCGGCAAGCTTGTAC
>JAEZRL010000114.1 GCA_023440945.1 Bacteroidota bacterium | reverse complement strand
AAGATCTGCTTCCATCTGTAATAATTGTGTTTGAAGATCGGCATCATCCAACTGAACCAGAAGCTGCCCGGCTTTTACACTATCATAATCATTAACCAATACTTCTTTTACATAGCCTGAAACACGTGGCAGCACAGGAGTAATAAGTGTTTCTACCTGCGCATTATCGGTCGTTTCGTGATTTAATGCAAAAGAAATTTTGTTGTAACCATAAATTCCACCAACGATAAGCACAATTGCAATGACAATGTACCGAACCGGTGATTTTTTCTTTTTAGCTTGTGAATTTTGAGTTTCCATTTTATCGGTTTTGCTTGCTTGTTATTTTAAAAGATGCGCATGCATCAGTTGTTTCAAATGTTCAATTACTTTCTGTTTGAATTTTTCGTCGGAATAAGGGTCAAAGCCCTGTTCTTTCTGTAGCAGCATACAGCACATGCGTTTTGAAAGAACAATCTGATTAATGGTTCCGTATAATGAAGCAACAGTAAGTGCCGGGTCAACTTTTTTAAACTCCTTTTTTTTCATCCCTGCTTCTATAATGCTCATTACGATCTTCACGTTTTCCGAAAAAATATGCACAATGGCGATACCCAAATCTTCCCGCTGGTTTAGCGTTAATTCATGATGAAGCACTTTATGAAAATGCCTGTTGCTGAAAAGTTTATTAACCTGCATTTCAATCAGCCGGTCAATTTTTTCAATGCACGACAAGGTCTTGTCTTTCTCTAATTCACCCAGCACATCGCGGGTATAAGAAGCTTTATATTCAAGCAAGCTTTCGAACAGTTTTTCTTTAGAGCCGAAATAGTAATTTATCATGGCTACGTTCACACCTGCTGCTGCTGCAAGATCACGAATAGAAGTTCCTTCAAATCCCTTCTTAGCAAACAAAGTAATTGCGGTATCAATTATGTTTTGTTTTTTATCTGTACTCATTCTTTTCAATTGCGGACGCAAAATTAAACATTTGTTTGAATTAAACAAACGTTTAATTAATGTAAATGATATTTTTTTGATAAACGGTAGCAGGAGGAATAATATCTATATAAAAGCTTTTATGGTATAAAAACATAGTATTTATAGTGTTGTTTTCATGACGAACACTTTACTATGTTTGCAAAAATTTTTTGAAATGAAAGAGCTTATTCTTGAAGCATGGAATAATCGCGAATTATTGAAAGATAGAAAGTATGCTGATGCTGTAAGAGCGGTAATTGAAGAAGTTGACAAAGGACGTTTGAGAACAGCACAACCAACAGAAGCTGGTTGGGTAGTAAATGAATGGGTGAAGCAGGCTGTACTTATGTATTTTGCTATTCAGCAAATGCAAACATGGGAACTTCCGCCATTTGAATTTTATGATAAAATGTTATTGAAATCGAATTATAAAGAGCTCGGTGTTCGTGCTGTACCTCATGCTGTAGCACGTTATGGCGCTTATCTTGCAAAAAATGTGGTTTTGATGCCAAGTTATGTAAACATTGGCGCTTATGTGGATGAAGGAACAATGGTAGATACCTGGGCAACTGTAGGCAGTTGTGCACAAATTGGAAAAGGTGTTCATTTAAGCGGTGGTGTTGGTATCGGTGGTGTGCTGGAACCCCTTCAGGCTACACCGGTTATTATTGAAGACGGTGCTTTCATTGGCAGCAGGTGTATCGTCGTGGAAGGAGTTGTTGTGCAAAAGGAAGCTGTACTTGGGGCGAATGTCGTGTTGACACAATCAACCAAAATTATTGATGTAACAGGTAACGAAACTGTTGAATATAGAGGTATTGTACCATCAAGAAGTGTTGTAATTCCCGGCACTTATAACAAAGATTTTCCTGCAGGCTCTTTTGGTGTTAGCTGTGCTTTAATAATTGGTCAGCGTAAACCAAGCACTGATCTGAAAACGAGTTTAAATGATGCGTTGAGAGACTTTAATGTAAGTGTATAATTATAAAGATCGTCAACAATGATGTTAGCCTTAACTATTGACGATCTCTTCTTTCCGTAAACTCTATGTTTTTTGTGTTGCTGTAGTGAAAAGAAATTATGTAAAGACTAAGGTTAGATGTTTTAAATATACTCAGCTTATCTTTTGGTTTTCCTCCCTGTAACAATCTTATTTTATTTCAGAAGTTTTATAAATGGCGATCCGATGTGTTCTTAGCATATAAGGAATATTGTTGCCTTGCGTTTCATTATTAAAATCAAGGCTTCTGGAAGGACGCAGCGGCATGTGACAGGATATGCAATTTTGCTTTTCTGTTTTCATTTGTATTGCATGCTCTGATTGAGTATGGCATGAAACACATTTGTTGATCATAATTTGATTATCCTTCACTGATTGGTGTGGTTCATGGCAAGTCATGCAGGTCATCATGCTTTGTTGATAACATTTACTCAACTGAAGAGATTGCAATTGCATTCCATGAACATCAGGATCAAATTTACCTGCAGAATAAAAAAGATAGTATTTTGATAAGGTATCACCCGGAGTGAATGCGAATATAGAGTTTAATGTAACAGGATTTCCGGAATGACATGTTCCGCACAAATCAACTTGTTGTTGTCTCGAAAGAGACTTGATAGAAGTAATGAATTTGGCCGTTTTGAAATCAGGATTTTCCTGATGAAATTGTACGTGCTTTTCAGCAGGGCCATGACAACGTTCGCAATCAATACCGAATATGATGGTATTAGGATCAAATTTTTCATCTACTTTCAGTAATGTACCTTCCCTTTCCTCTGTTACCTTCACATAAGAAGTATGGCATTCCAAACACCGGCTTGGTATCACACGGGTGAAATAAGGTTTATCAATTGGAAAACCAGGACTGTTTGTCCAGGTATTTGAGCTTGTTAAATATGTCAAAGGAAGTTGGAAAAGCTGGTGGTTGTTCCAGTAAGCAAAAGTTTGCGCCTTTTCTGCAGAACCAAAAGCAATATCCATCCTTTCAGATCTGATCATTTGATTATTCTCTAAGTAGGATTGAAAAAACGAAGTATCTTTTTCGGTGAGAACTATCTTCTGATTATTAATAAAATTAATAGTACTATTTGCCGAATCAATTAGGTTTTTCAGTGCACTATAAGAAGCTTTTCCGGATGTTTTAAAGTGATTATTATGAAAATAAGAATCAGCTATATTTTTATGACAGGAAATGCAAGTTTGCGATCCTGCATATAATCCACCCCGGGGATCATTAGATGAAGAACTATGGTTTGAACACTTCAGAAAACAAATCAGGATGATTGTTAAAAAGCAGATAACAAACAATGTTTTTTGATAAGGCATCCCACAGGTTTTATGGGTCGAAAGGTATTTAAAAATTATTCTTGATTAATATTTATCATCTATTTATAGAAAAGTTTTCGTCTCCCAGTGCAAATTCCGTAACGTGAAGTATTCTTATCAAATTCTAATTTAAAACAGGATTTTGTTTTTTCATAAGCTCTTCGTCCTGTTTTACTTTTTGCTCCCATTGCCAGGCAGTGTCCATCATATCATCAAGAGAATATTTTATCTCCCAATTTAATTTATCAATAGCAAGTTGATTATTTGCGTAAATGGCAATAACATCGCCGGGACGACGTGGCCCGATCTTGTAATTCAATTTTACTCCCGCAACTTTTTCAAATGCTTTGATGGCTTCAAGCACAGTTATACCGTTACCTGTGCCGAGATTGAAGACATCGCATTTGCTTTGATTTTTTTTGTTGATAAGATATTGCAAAGCCAGCGTGTGTGCATGCGCAATATCACTTACATGAATGTAATCACGTACACAACTTCCATCTCGTGTAGGATAATCATCGCCATAAACCTGCATCTGCGAGTATTTCCCGATTGCAGTTTGTGTAATAACGGGAACAAGATTCTGCGGTTTGCCAAGTGGAAGCTCGCCAATCATGATAGAAGGATGGGCACCAACGGGATTGAAGTAGCGTAACAGGATGGAGTTTGTTTTTGCTACTCTTGAAAACTCACGTATAATATCTTCACCCATTTGCTTCGTTTGACCATAAGGTGATTCCGCTTTTTTAATAGGAGAGTTTTCTGTAACAGGAATGCTATCAGGATTTCCGTAAACAGTGCAGGAAGAAGAAAAAACAAAATTCGGAACAGAAAATTCTTTCACACATTTAAGCAGGTTAATAAGAGAATAAAGATTATTCTCGAAGTATTCCAAAGGTTGTTCAACAGATTCGCCAACTGCTTTATAAGCTGCAAAATGAATAACGCCTTTTATGTCTTCATTCTCCTGGAAAACAGCGAGTGTCTCATCAAAGTTCTTAAGGTCAACGTTATAGTTCTTTACTTTTTTGCGTGTAATTTTTTCTATGCCATTTAATAAGTAAGTTGTCGAACGGGAATTATCATCAATAGAGATGACATCAAAACCGTTTTCTATCAGGTCAACAATAGTATGTGAACCTATATAACCGCAACCGCCGGTAACAAGTATTATATGCATAGCTTATGTATGAAGCTGCAAAATAAGTAAAACTTAGAGAGACGAAACAAACATTTAAAACAATCCGTTAAGAGCAAAATACACTAATGCTGCTACCAATGCACTTACAGGAATGGTTAATATCCACGCCCATACCAAATTTATTGTTACGCCCCAGCGAACAGCCGATAAACGTTTTGTTGCACCCACACCAATAATAGAACCGGTAATAGTGTGTGTAGTACTAACAGGAATACCAAGAATAACAGTCATGAAAATTGTTAGAGCACCAGCACCTTCTGCACAAAAACCTTCGAGTGGTGTAACCTTTGTAATTTTTGTTCCCATCGTTTTTACTATTTTCCAGCCTCCTGCCATTGTACCAAAAGCAATGGCTGTATAACATGCTATGGGAACCCACTCCGGTAAACTAAAATCAGCTATGCTGCCATTAAAGGAATGAAATTGTTTTTGATAAAACCAGATAGCAGTAAGAATAAGACCCATTGTTTTTTGAGAATCACCACCGCCATGTGCAAGACTTAATGCAGCAGATGACAATAACTGAAGATTTTTAAACCATCTTTCGGCTGTGGATGGCTTTGATCTTTTCGCAGCATGAACCGTTATCACCGTGATAATAAAAGCTAAGATCATACCGATAATGGGAGACACGATCATAAATATCAAGGCCGTTGTGATGGGGGAACTGTTCACACTGCTGAAACCACCCCCTGCTGCAATGGCTGCGCCTGCGAGCCCACCAATCAATGTATGAGAAGAACTGGAAGGAATGCCATAATACCAGGTGAATAAGTTCCAGAGAATAGCTGCAGTTGTTGCAGCAATTATAACATGAAAATTGATGACACTTTCTGAAATGATATTGGCAATAGTGCCTGCAACCTTGTGTTCTGTAAAAATAAAATAAGCAGCAAAATTAAAAAATGCTGCCCACAAAACTGCCTGAAATGGTGTTAGAACTTTTGTCGAAACAATCGTTGCAATAGAGTTGGCCGCATCATGAAAACCGTTAATAAAATCAAATATCAGTGCTAATACAATAATAAATATTAAAATGAGCATGTTGTAGAGCTATTGAAGATTTTAATGATCTTTCAGTGAATAAATTTCAAACTGTCAGGCGTATTTAATAATAATAGTTTCGATAGCATTTGCTGCATCTTCACATTTATCTGTAACAGTTTCCATCACCTGGTATATCTCTCTTTTTTTGATCAGTTCCTTCACGTCGTTCTCCGACTGAAATAATCTTTCAATGCTCAAGTCATAAATATCATCAGCCTGGTTTTCAATACTGTTAACCCTAACCATAGCCTCCGTCATTTTACGCAGGTTTTTCATATCACGCAAACCATATACAGAAGTTTTTATTTCGCTTGTAGCTTGTTCTATAAGATCAGCCATTTTGCGAATGCCGGTATCATCCGGATTAACATTATAAAAGTTTATTTTTTTTGCTGAACCAAAAATATAATCACAGATATCATCAAGGGCCGTAGTAAGGTAATGAATATCTTCCCTGTCGAAGGGAGTAATAAAGTTTCTGCCTAATTCTGTGAAGATACGGTGTGTATGATCGTCGTTCTTGTGTTCAAGGTCTTCAATTTGCGATATAAGCGCAGATCTTTTATTCTTGTCTGTTTCATTAACCACTTGTTTTATCAGGCTGCCCATCTGCTCTACGGTAATGGCAACTTCTTCAAATAATTCATAAAAAATCTTGTTCTTTGGCATGAAGATCCTGCCGAAATTATTCAATCCCATAGTAGAATTTTGGCAAAAGTATTATTACTCACCGGGTTTAGAGGTAAAATGTTTTTGATAATAATTTCTTAACATAGAAATTTACGAAAAGTCTTTTCGATCTATTTCTTATATCATACCAGCAGCAGACTTTTCATAGCATCTTCGTCGCGTCGCAATCCTTTCAACTTCATTCTTTTATGGCAACAAAGAAAGTTCTTCTAATTGTGCATTTCAGCAGTCAAATTCTTACTATCCGCCTTCTCCTCAAAAACTATGCTTCATTCAAAAACGAGTAACGATAATCTGTTGGCGGAACAAAAGTTTCTTTTATTGTTCTTGCACTTAACCAGCGATATAAATTCAGCATGCTGCCTGCTTTATCATTTGTGCCACTTGCTCTTGCACCACCAAAAGGCTGTTGTCCAACCACTGCACCTGTAGGTTTATCATTGATATAAAAATTACCCGCCGCATTGCGTAAGGTATGTGTTGCCGAAGCAATAGCAGAGCGATCCTGGGCAATAATTGAGCCTGTTAATGCATAAGGTGAAGTGCTGTCAACAATTTCAAGAATCTCGTAATATGCATCTGCATCATAAGTGTGAATAGTTAGTACAGGACCAAAAATTTCTTCACACATAGTTACATATTTTGGATCGTTTGTTTCAATTACAGTAGGTTCTATAAAATAACCTTTGCTTTTATCATAATTGCCACCACACAAGATTTTTACATTGTTGTTTTGTTTTGCTTCATCAATATATCGCGTAATCTTATCAAAACTTTTTTCATCAATTACAGCATTAATAAAATTGCTAAAATCCTCCACTGTTCCCATTTTCATTGATCTTACCTGTGCCAGTAGTTTTTCTTTTATTTCATCAGCAATATTACTCGGAAGATATGCTCTTGATGCGGCAGAACATTTTTGTCCCTGGAATTCAAATGCACCTCTTGCCAAAGCCGTTGCAGCAACATCGGTGTCAGCGCTTTTATGTATCAGCACAAAATCTTTTCCGCCTGTTTCGCCAACAATACGCGGATAACTTTTGTAGTTACCAACATTTTCACCAATTGTCTTCCACATTTTATTAAATACACCTGTTGAACCGGTAAAATGAACACCTGCAAAATCACGATGACTAAAACAAATTTCTCCCAAGGTTGGCCCATCTACATAAACTAAATTAATAACGCCATGTGGCAAGCCTGCTTCCATTAGAATACGCATGAACATTTGTGCACTGAAGATTTGCGTATGTGCCGGTTTCCATATAACCGTATTACCACACATTGCAGGAGATGTTGGAAGATTGCCACCAATAGCTGTAAAATTGAAAGGTGTTATCGCCAGTACAAAACCTTCTAATGGACGCCATTCTCCTCTGTTATGTGTACCGGGAACAGACTGTGGTTGCTGCTTGTATATCTCGCTTAAAAAATGAACATTGTAACGAAGAAAATCAATTAATTCGCAGGCACTGTCAATCTCTGCCTGGTAAGCATTTTTACTTTGTCCCAACATAGTTGTACCATTCATAAAAGAACGATACTTTGTTGAAATAAGATCAGCAGCTTTCAAAAAAATATGCGCTCTTTCTTCCCAGGGCATATTTGCCCACGCATCTTTTGCACGAATCGCTGCATCAATAGCCTGTTGCACATGTGCGGCAGTTCCTTCATTAAAATAACCAATTGTATGGGCAATTTCATGTGGTGGATGCATAGCCACTTTATTATCTGTTCGCACTTCCTCGCCGCCGATATACATTGGAATATCAAGCGTTTTACTCTTTAATTCTGCAAGTGTTTTTTTCAGCTCTGCCCTTTCTTTTGATCCCGGTGCATAAGATAAAACAGGTTCATTTGACGGCATCGGGTAATTGAAATATCCAAAATTCATAAGTTGCTTTTCGTTTGTTGAAGGCCGCAAAGTTAGCTAATAAAAACGTTTGTTAGTTTACCGGCTGCAGAACAAGAAGCATTGTTGGTTATACCTGTGCCGGTTATTTTCGCAGCGTTGTTCAATACGTGAAATGGGAGGATACAGGAATATATATAATTAAGAATGTACTTTTAAAGCTTTATCAAACGCAGTATTCACTACTTAATTTTCTTACGCAAGCACATCTGCAAATTCTGGTTTGCGGTCGAATACAGATCTTGTAAACGCACAAACGGGAACGATCTTTATATTATGTTGTCTTGCATAATTTACTGCATGTTGAACAAGCTGGTAACCTATATTTTGTCCACGTAACACTTCATCCACTTCGGTATGTTGAATGATCATTTCATTAGGCGTGGTCATAACATAAACCATCTCCGCTTGTATATCTTGGTCGGCAGGATCTTCAATATAAAACATTCCTTTATTACCTTTTTGCTCATGAAGAATTTGCATAAGTATTTATTGATTATTAGAATTCGTACAAACTCTACTCCAAAAATTTTTATTCGTGAAGCGTGTAAAAAAATTTTGCCTATTCAAATTTCTGTTACATCTTCGCAGCATCATGCAATTAATATCAATCAACAAATACTGGTGGTGGCAAGCAAACTCTTATCGGGGTCTGTAAAAGTCATACACGTATTGCGTTGATAAAAATATTCAGGCCTCGACAATAGTCGGGGCTTTTTTATTACCGCGATTTTAGCCTGATTAGAACTGATTTTTCTGATGATAGAAAATCAGGTTAATTAGAAAGATCAGGACAAAATTGTGGTTGATAATTGATGAATAAAGAACAAGGCGTACAAGTGAGTGACACAACGAAGCTGAGTAAAGAACAAAAGTTGGTAAATAAAAAATAACATGATTGCACTGATAAGAGCTGATTCTTGTGATAATAAAAGAATCAGTTTCATCAGCTAAATCAGGATTAAAATAAGGGTTAAAGAATGAAAAAAATAAAGATCCAGACACGTTACAAAAAAATGCTTTCGGATGTGTTTACGCCGGTGGGTATTTACCTGCGTTTGCGTGACCGTTTCAGGGATACAATTTTATTGGAAAGTACCGATTACAGCACGGCGGAAAATAGTTATTCATTTATTGGCATCAATGCAATTGCCGGGATTGAAATAAGCAACTATGAATCGCTTGAGTTTAAATTTCCTGCTCAAAAACCTGAGAGATTGCCCATAAAAAATGTGCAGGACGTGCCTGGAATGCTATGGGATTTTATGCAGCATTTTGAAGCAGAAGATGCAGGTGAAAAAGCGGTTACTATTGCACAGGGTTTGTTTGGATACTCCACGTTTGATGCAGTTCAGTTTTTTGAAACAATACAATTGAAAGCAAAAGATGCGCCACCGGAAATTCCGCTGATGCGTTATCGCTTGTATCAATATGTGATTGCCATCAATCATTTTAAAGATGAGATGTATGTATGCGAGAATAAGATCAATGGTCTTGAAAGCGAGATAGATCTTGTTGAATCGTTGATAAGACATAAAGATGTGCCGGCTTTTCCTTTTAAAATAAAAGACAAAGAAACATCGAACATGAGCGATAGCGATTATGTTGAAATGGTGAAGAAAGGAATTGCAAGTTGTTATCGCGGCGATGTTTTTCAGATCGTTTTAAGCAGGCGATTCGAACAACAATTTAAGGGTGATGAATTTAATGTTTACCGGGCTTTGCGCAGCATTAATCCATCACCTTATTTATTTTATTTCGATTATGGTGATTATAAATTGTTTGGTTCAAGTCCGGAGTCGCAGTTGATCATAAAAAATAAAAGTGCAGTCGTTCATCCCATTGCGGGCACTTTTAGAAGAACGGGCATAGAAGAAAAAGATGCACAACTAGCAGAAGCATTACTGGCCGATGCAAAAGAAAATGCAGAGCATACGATGCTGGTTGATCTTGCAAGAAACGACCTGAGCCGCTTATGTGATAATGTGCGTGTAAAACATTACAGGCAGGTGCAATATTATTCGCATGTAATTCATTTGGTAAGTGAAGTAACAGGTGATGTAAGAGAAGGAGCGAACCCGTTTTTATTGCTCGCTGCAACTTTTCCCGCAGGCACTTTAAGCGGTGCACCTAAATATAAAGCGATGAAATTGATTGATGGATATGAACCAATAGAAAGAAGTTATTATGGGGGTTGTATTGGTTTTATGGGTTTTGACGGAAGTTGCAACCAGGCGATCATGATACGCACTTTTTTAAGTAAACAAAACACTTTGCATTACCAGGCTGGAGCAGGAATTGTTGCCGCATCAAACCCTGAAAGCGAATTGCAGGAGGTGAATAATAAATTGGGTGCGTTGAAAAAAGCGGTGGAAGCAGCGAATGAATTATAAGTTATCCTGGAAATAAAATGAAGGTAAAGGTCTCTTGTTTCGCAGAATGCTTAAAAACGGCAATCATTACTACTAAACGTACTCTAAATTCATAATTTATAACTCATAATTCTTATGAAAGTTCTTGTTTTTGATAATTATGATTCTTTTACATACAATCTTGTTCATTTGGTTGAAAAAATATTGAATGATAAGGTAGATGTTTACCGCAACGACCAGATTTTGTTGGAGAAAGTAAATGAATATGATAAGATCATTCTTTCACCTGGTCCCGGACTGCCTGAAGAAGCGGGATTGTTGCTGCCATTAATAAAAGAGTATGCAGCAACAAAATCAATCTTAGGCGTATGTCTTGGTCACCAGGCAATAGGTCAGGCGTTTGGTGGAAAGCTTATAAATTTATCAACGGTATATCATGGTGTGGCAAGACCTGTTAAGGTGAAAGGTCAAAGGTCAAAGGTGAAAGGTGATCTTTACGAAGGTATGCCGGAAGAATTTGAAGTAGGACGTTATCATTCATGGATCGTAAGCAGTGAAAGTTTTCCTTCGGAGTTGGAAGTGACGGCTGTTGACGAGAATGGTTATATTATGGGCTTACAGCATAAAACTCATGATATCCAGGGTGTGCAGTTTCATCCTGAAAGCGTGTTAACACCTTTGGGGGAAAAGATTTTGAGGAACTGGTTGAAGGCCATCTGAACGTGGATTTGGGAGGATTATATGGATTAAAAGAAGCCTTTTATGACTGAACTAAAGTATAAAGAAATTACACAGAAAATTATTGGCGCTGCAATGAAAGTTCATGCAACATTAGGAACGGGATTCCAGGAGGTGATTTACCAAAGAGCAATGGCATTGCAAATGGAATCAGAAAAGGTTGAATTCAGAAGAGAATGCAATATGCCTATATTTTATTTGGAGCAACAAATCGGTGAACGCAGAGTAGATTTTTTGGTGGAAAATAAAATATGTGTTGAATTAAAAGCGCTTGAAAAATTGCAAGCTGTTCATTTTGCGCAAGCAAGAAATTATCTTGAAGCTTTCAATCTTGAAGTGGGGTTATTACTCAATTTTGGAAGCATAAGTTTAGAGTTTAAAAGACTTGAAAACCTTAAGTATAATCCTGCTGTTATTTATCATCCTCAAAATCCAAATTATCTTCCCAAATCTTAATTCGGACTGATATGAAAAAAATCTTACAATATTTATTCGAACACAAAACCTTAACGAGAGAGCAGGCAAAAGATATTTTGATGAGCATCTCCAAAGGCATGTACAACGACAGTGAAGTAACTGCTTTTATTACTGTTTTTTTGATGCGCAGTGTAACTATTAATGAGCTGCAGGGCTTTCGTGATGCATTACTTGAATTATGCGTGAATGTTGACTTGAATAATTATGATGTGATTGACATTGTAGGAACTGGTGGTGATGGAAAAAATACTTTCAACATCTCTACACTTGCCTGTTTTATTGTTGCAGGCACCGGACAAAAAGTTGCAAAACATGGTAACTACGGCGCATCTTCTGTAAGCGGTGCATCAAATGTGATGGAGCAGTTGGGTTATAAATTCAAAAGCGATAATACACA
>JAEZRL010000107.1 GCA_023440945.1 Bacteroidota bacterium | reverse complement strand
CAACACTTACATTTGCTTATAATCTTTATGAAATGTAAACTCAAATCTCCTGAAATGAAACACGCACTTTTGCTTATTGCCTGTATTTTTTATGTTTGTTTTTCAACTGCACAAACAACTGCTAAACCAACTGTATCAACAACTTCCCAGACCCTCGATCGTCCTAAGTTGGTTGTAGGCATTGTTGTTGACCAGATGCGTTGGGATTATATTTACCGCTATTATGATCTTTATAAATCGGATGGTGGTTTTAAGCGCTTTTTGAATAAAGGTTTTACCTGCGAAAACACATTTATTCCTTATGCACCCACGGTTACAGCGTTGGGACATACCTGCGTTTTTACCGGTTCCGTTCCTGCTATTCATGGCATTACGGGTAACGACTTTTACGACCGTTTACAAAAGCGGGAGGTATATTGTACAGAAGATAATTCAGTACAATCTGTTGGCAGTAACAGCGATGCCGGTAAAATGAGTCCGCGTAATATGCTTGCTACAACTATCGGCGATGAATTAAGACTTGCTACTAATTTTAAAAGTAAAGTTATCGGTGTTTCTTTTAAAGATCGTGCATCCATTTTGCCTGCAGGCCATGCAGCTAATGGTGCTTTCTGGTTCGATCATTCAACCGGCAATTTTATAACCAGCACCTATTATATGGGAGAGTTGCCAAACTGGGTGCAGCAATTCAATCAAAGAAAGATCGTTGATTCTCTGCTTAAATTAAAATGGGAGCTGGCTTTACCCAAAGAGCAATATACAAGATACAGTACCGCAGATGTTGAAGCTTATGAAGGAAGACCATTTGGTGATGATCAAACATCTTTCCCTTATGATCTTTCACGATTTGTTGGTAAAGATTACGGTAAAATTATTTCAACACCTTATGGTAATGTTGTAACTGAAGCATTAGCTGAAGCAGCGGTAAAAGGGGAGAAACTTGGCAAATCAGGTACAACCGATTTTCTTACCGTAAGCTTTTCATCCCCCGATTATATTGGTCACACTTTTGGACCTAATTCATGGGAACAGATGGATGATTTTGTGCGTCTGGATGAAGTGCTTGGCAACTTCTTCAAATTCCTTGATGCAAATGTTGGTAAAGGCGATTATCTTGTTTTCTTGTCAGCCGATCATGGCGCAGCACATTCACCAAAATTTTCTGTTGCCAATAAATTACCAGGGGGCTGGTTTGGCATGGGCGATTTTATTAGAAATGTAAGCAGTGCACTAAAACAACAATTCGGCAGAGACAGTTTGATAACCGACATTAATAATTACCAGGTGATATTAAATAATGATGTAATCACTGCTAACAAGATAGATAAAGAAGCTGTTTGTAATTTGATCATTGATTCTTTGCAGCAGGTAAGCGGAATATCGAGAGCCTTCAGACTGGATGAAATGATGGCGGTACCTATGCCTGCTAAACAAAGAGAAATGTTTGCAAATGGTTATTATCCAACCAGAAGCGGCGATATTCAAATAGTGTTGAAACCAGGCTTTTTAACAGGCAGTGGTAACGGAACATCGCATGGTTTGTGGAATCCATACGATTCACATGTTCCTTTATTATGGTACGGTTGGGGCATCAAACAAGGTAAAACAAACCGAGAAACGCATATGACCGATATTGCAGCTACCGTTGCTGCTATGTTGCGTATTCAAATGCCCAGCGGTTGCGTAGGTAATGTGATAGAAGAAGTGATGAAATGAAAAATGATATTCTTAAAAAAACAAACGGCGGAAGTTTACTTTCGCCGTTTTCTATTTAAGAAATGCTGCAAATAAAATCACAGATTCCATACATTATTTGATGCTATTCTATTGCACTATTCAATTACAAGGCAAAATCATTTGAATAAAACCGGCCTTTGGCAATGTTGAATGAAAGATGGTAATGAGCAGTTAAATGATTGTTTTTCTAAACTCAATAATTGTATTATCGTACTTTATAGATTTGTAATACTTCGTGTTCAATGTTAACTAAAGTAATCATGAAAAAGCTTGCAGTTATTTTTTTATTTGTCACTTTTATAGGGTCTGCTTCTGCACAGCCGTATAAAGGTCAGATTGATTCATCCCTTCTTCCTAAAATCGGTCCTTCACATTATCATCCAGAATATACACTTGATGTTCCAGTGAATCCTGCCGCATGGGATAATGAAAAAGCAGGATTACATGCGGCTTTCGGCTCTGAAGATGAATTATATTTTAGAACGGAAGTGCCGGAGATAAAAGATGAAACAGCAACATGGAAAGCTGTTGGATGGCGTGGGGAAAGATTGAATACGCAAATTATCGTCTGGTCACCGGATACATTAGATCAGGTAGGCTTTAAAATAAATGATTTTAAAAATGAAAACGGTAAAGTGTTGGATAAAAATAATATTCAACTCAATATGGTTCGGTATGTATTAGCTAATTATCCTTATGGCTCACCCGATGCTATTTGTGGTGAAACTCCTTACAAAAATGGTTTCCTGATGCCCGACAGGTTTGAATCTTTTGATCGTTTTAATGTGCCCGGTAAAACGGTACGTCCTGTATGGCTTTCTTTTAATATACCTGGTGATGCTGCACCCGGTACTTATACCGGAACTATTGAAGTGCAGGATGAAAAAGAACATAAGGTTTTACAGGTAAATATCAAAGTGCAAAATCAAACATTGCCTAAACCACATGACTGGCAATACAGGCTCGATCTGTGGCAAAATCCCTGGGCAGTTGCAAACTATTATCATCTAAAACCGTGGGGTGAAGAACATAAAGCTTTACTGAAAAAACATTTACAACTATATGCGGATGCAGGTGGTAAATACATAACTACTTATGGGGTGCATTCGCCCTGGGCAGATAATGAATATACGATTGAGGGTGGAATGATAGAATGGATTAAACAGAAAGATAATTCCTGGAAATTCGATTACACTATTTTTGATCAGTACGTTGAACTGGCAATGAGCGTAGGTATTGATAAAGCTATCACTATTTATACCCCGATACCCTGGGGAGAACGATTCCGTTACATGGATGAAGCAACAGGCAATTATGTATATGAACAATGGCTGCCTTCATCGGATACTTTTAAGACCAACTGGAATGCTTTTCTTACCGATTTGAAAGCACATCTTGAAAAGAAAGGATGGTTTAATAAAACGTACCTCGGCATTAATGAAAATGCTATGGAGCAAACGCTTTCAGCTATTAAAGTTATTAAGCAGCATTCACTTCAATGGAAGATAACTTATGCGGGTAATTGGCATGAAGAACTTGATACTTTATTGGATGATTATTGTTTTTTGTATGGCAATGAGGCAAATATTGAACAGGTAAAAACAAGAACAGCAAGGGGGCAAACTACCACTTATTATGTATGTTGCAATCCCGCCAAACCTAACAATTTTCTTTTCTCGCCACCTATAGAGGGAAGATGGATCAGTTGGTATTCTGCAGCACATGGCTATAATGGTTTTCTTCGTTGGGCTTATGATGCATGGCCTGAAAATCCTATGCGTGATGCGCGTTATGGATCGTGGGCAGCAGGTGATTGTTTTTTAGTATATCCGGGCGGTAACAGTTGTATTCGTTTCGAGAAATTACGCGAAGGGATTGCAGATTATGAGAAGATAAGAATCATCAGAGCGCTTGCAGCGAGATCCTCTAATAAAACGGTAAAAGATTTAATGACTGCATTTGATGCGCATTTACAATCACTTAATGTAGAAAAAGAATTTAAGGAAGATAAACTAAAAGAAGATATAGCAAAAGGCAGAAGAATGATTGAAGTTTTAAGTGAAAAATTAGCAAAGTAATAGGTGTGATACAAAAATGAAATTGCATTTCCGAAAAGATCAAGCCAACCGTTTTGTGCAAATTCAAAATGATATTCTTACAATTTAAAAAAGTATTACGTTTTCTCATGAATAGCAAGCTTCGGCTTTACTAAAATTAGTGACAAGCTGTAAGAGAATTAATTTAAAAGGTTATCAATGATGCCATGATGTTTGCAGATGAAGTGATTGCGACGCAACAAAGATGCTATGAAACGTCGAAGTTGGTATTGAAAAACAAACCGCTTTTTAAATTGAACTTGTTTAAAAGAAATTATTATTCTTTAATCGTTCTTTCGCGGCGCCACCATTTTAAACCGATATAACCGGCGATGAGCAAAGGAGTAGCAGCGAGGTAAAGAATGCCGGCATTTAATCCGGATGCAGGGCCGTCGCCAAGCTGCGAAGCGGTTTTGGTACAGATAGAACATTGAGCCTGTGTGTCAATAACCGTAAAGCAGGCAATAACAAAAAATATTAGCAATAACACATATTTCTTTTTCATCTCTCCCTGTTTCTTTTGCAAAGATATACCTCATTTCCCAACAAAAACCTTAATAGAAATTTTATAACAAATATCAAATGCAGAAATTTGCAGCAATTATGGAAAACAAGACGATAAAACAGGAGTGGACAACATTTATTCATCAGTTACAAAATGATATTTGCAATGCGTTGGAAGATGCAGATGGTAAAGCAAAATTTATAGAAGATGAATGGCAACGTTCAGGTGGTGGTGGCGGTAAAACAAGAGTGATAAGCAATGGAAATGTTTTTGAAAAAGGCGGCGTAAATACATCTGTTGTTTATGGTAATGTTACAGATGCTATGCGAACGCAATTAAAAATAAACGGTGCAAAATGGTTTGCCTGCGGATTGAGTTTGGTGCTGCATCCTGTAAATCCGTTTGTGCCAACTGTTCATTGTAATTACAGGATGTTTGAATTGTATGGTGCTTCTGAAAATGAAACAGGAGAGGAGCATGTTATTGACAGGTGGTTTGGTGGTGGAACGGATCTAACGCCTTATTATTTATTTGAAGAAGATGCAAAACATTTTCATCAAACGTATAAGGATGTTTGCGATCAGTTCGATGTTTCATTCTATTCAAAATTTAAAGAAGAATGTGATAATTATTTTGTGAATCTGCATCGCAGCAACGAACGTCGTGGTATTGGTGGAATTTTTTACGATTATCAGCGTTCAACAGAAAAACATGATCTCGACTTCTGGATAAACTTTGCAAAAGCATGTGGTTATGCTTTTATGGATGCATACATTCCTATCGTTAACAAAAGAAAAAATATACCTTATACACCTGAACAAAAATTCTGGCAGGAGATAAGACGTGGACGTTATGTTGAATTTAATTTAGTTCACGACAGGGGAACTATCTTTGGTTTAAAAACAAACGGAAGAACGGAAAGTATTCTGATGAGTTTACCGCCAACCGTTCGGTTTGAATACAATTATCAGCCACAACCCGGAAGTGAAGAAGATAAATTATTACAGGCTTGTTTACATCCGAAAGATTGGGTGAACAGCTTGTAGGTTGAAAACTAATAACCGTATTTATCTTTCCATAATTGTTTTAAAAACTTTCGTAATTCTTCTTCTCTTATATTTTTTCCCGGCTCATAAAATTTTGTGCCTTTTATTTTGTCGGGCAGATATTCCTGTTCAGCAAAATTGCTTTCATAAGAATGTGCATATTTATAACCTTTTCCATAATCTAGTTCTTTCATCAAACCTGTTGGTGCATTACGAATATGTAAAGGAACAGGTAAGTCGCCATATTTTTTTACGGTGGCCAAAGCATTGCCAATCGCCTCATAAGAAGCATTGCTTTTTACAGAAGAAGCAAGATAAACGGCACATTGCGACAGAATAATTCTTGATTCAGGATAACCAATTTTATTAACAGCATCGAAAGTAGCATTGGCAAGTAACAAAGCATTTGGGTTAGCATTGCCAATATCTTCACTGGCAAATATCAGCATACGCCGTGCAATAAATTTTACATCTTCACCACCTTCGATCATTCTCGCAAGCCAGTAAACAGCGCCGTTCGGATCACTGCCACGCATACTTTTAATAAACGCGCTGATAATATCATAATGTTGTTCGCCTTGTTTATCATAGATAGCAATTCTTTTTTGTGCGATCTGCATAACAAGATCGTCGGTTATCACCAATTCGTTGTTGTTCTTTTTTGCAGAAGTAACAACCAATTCAAGCAGGTTCAATAATTTTCTTGCGTCACCACCTGAGATATTTATTAATGCAGAAGTTTCTTTCAAAACAATGTTGTATTGTTTTAATATTTCATCTTTTTCAATAGCAGTGTGCAAAAGTTTGATAAGATCTTTTTCATCCAATGCTTTTAAAACATAAACCTGGCAACGGCTTAACAAAGCAGAGTTTACTTCGAAAGAAGGATTTTCAGTTGTAGCACCAATAAGCGTAATAACTCCTTTTTCAACAGCACCTAACAAAGCATCTTGTTGCCCTTTGTTAAAGCGGTGAATTTCATCAATAAATAAAATTGCATTCGATTGTTGCTTAGCAGATTCTATCACTTCTCTAACATCCTTCACACCACTGCTTATGGCACTAAGCTGATAAAAAGGTGCGTGTAAGGCGTGTGCAATGATATTGGCAATAGTTGTTTTTCCAACTCCCGGTGGTCCCCATAAAATGATGGATGGAATGCGTCCCTGTTCGATAGCGTTGCGCAAAATACTTCCTTTGCCTGTTAAATGTTCCTGGCCAACCAATTCATCTAAAGTAGATGGTCTTAATCTTTCTGCTAAAGGTGGTGTTGTATTCACAGGAGAAAAATAAGCATTAATTTATCTACAATAACGTTGTGTTATTACTGTTGTTATCATCAAAAAGATATTTGTACACTTTCAATAAACGAAAGGTGATAAAAATATGAATGATGAGCACGACAGACAGAAACACCATAAAATAAAGTGTTCCGATCATTGTATTTTTTAATGATTCAACCGATATGGAAGAAGGAAGCTCTGATTGTGTTGGCAGTCTTCCGGTTATTGTATCGTGCAATAATTTCGGATCAGATAGTAAGGCAGTTGATTGGAAAAGACTTAGAAAAGCAAAGGCAATGGTTACAAAAGCATTCACTCTTATCCAGTCACGCAGAGAATGTTTACAAGGTTGATTTGCCAGGATTCCCTTGTTTAAAAATTTAAAACTGCAGAATATATAAATGATCATACATGCCAGCATAAAAGCACCTAATAACACGGCCGGGTTTGATAACGCCACTAACACTGCCATCAAAGCAAAAAGACTAAGAATGGCTGCGATGGGTACAAGGATAAACGTAAGTATACGATAGAGAATAAGTCCTTTCATCTGAAATTTTTTATTGTTTTTATTAGGCCAGATGTAACGATGCCGGGTTTCCAAAACATCAGTTCCAATCAAGATGCAAGTTGTGGAAATATTTATAGTAAAAGAAATCTGTAGAATGAAAATCTAAAATTCGAAAATTGAAACTTCATTCAATCCATACTTTAAAAATTACATTTGTAAGGATCATTTTTTAAGGGAATTTGAAACGTAACTAAAACGGTATGAGTTTATCCAATTATTACAATGCTTTTAAAAAGGTCTATAAAGAAATACAGGTTCAGAAAAAATTCAATCAAACTTTTCTTATTCCCTATTTGAATGAACTTGAAGCAAAATACAATGGAAAGTTCGAGGAGGAACAACGTAATAAAATTCTTAACTATTACGGCTTGTTCATCACCTCTTTTTTGTGCAGCAGTTATAAAAGATTGTATGGACTTGAACTTACTGCGGAAGAAAGAAAGCGCAGCACACTTTTTGGTATTTTAACGCCTGTGGGCGATGATCTTTTCGATATAGATAAATTAGATATTGAAAATATCCGTGCAATAACTTATCATCCTGAAACCTATACTGCAACTACTTTTTCATCACATATAGCAAAGCAGATACAAACGTATTTATTGCAGTCAGTGCCGCATAAAGAAGCTTATCTCGAAGCTTCAAAAAATGTACTGGATATACAGATAGAAACCATCAAACAAACAAAACCAGGTTTGACGGAGGAAGAAACTGAACGTATCACTTACACAAAAGGTGCTGTATCTGTTATCATTTATCATCAAACGCTTGATGAAACAGCTACGCCGCAAATGCTTGAAGTTTTGTTTTATGTAGGAAGTTTATACCAGCTTGGTAACGATATTTTTGATCTGTACAAAGATGTTCGGGATAATATTTACACGCTTGTAAATACCTGCAAAGATTATGTTGCTTTCAGGAAGAAATTTTTAGAAAGAGTGCAAGTGCAAAATCAAAAGATAATGGCTTTGCCTTATGCTGAAAAAAACAAAAAAGAATTTTGTATTGTGATGAATACCATTAATGCCAGAAGCCTGGTGGCATTAGATCAGTATGTACAGCAACAAAAGAAGAATAAAATAAACTGGTGGCAACTGCAACGAAAAGATATGATAGTTGATATGGAGAAGCCAAAGAACTTTATAAAGTGGTTGTATTATATATGGAAATTGCCAAAACTGAAGTGAGAGATTTGATAGCTTTTCCGCTCATAAAAAAATAACTTATCAAATATCTTCAAAAAGGGTGAAACAATATATTTGCATTTAAACTTAAAACTAATGAAGAATAAACTTTTCCTTTCAGTGTGTTTGATTGTTGCACTGAATTTTCTTATCCTTAACTCAGCCTCTGCTCAAAAATCTTCCGGCTCAGATTATTCTACAGGTCTTGGTATTCGTTTAGACCTTGGTAATGGTGGTACTTATGTAGGTCCTGCGGTAAAGCATTTTTTCTCTTCAAACAGTGCCGGAGAAGCCAGCGTTTTATTTGGTAATAGCACTACACTTATCGGTGCTGAATACTCTTACAACAGCGCGATAAACGGCGCTGCCGGCCTGAAATGGAACATTGGTATCGGGCCACAATTTGCACTTTATAATGGTGGAAGCGATGTGCTGATACGTCCATTTGCAGGACTTGAGTTTAAAATTCCAGAGGCACCAATAGATCTTGGCTTCGACTGGCGTCCTGCTATTACTTTAACACATGGCTCTGACTTTGAAGCTGGCCGTTTCGGTCTCGCATTCCGCTTTACACTTCCTTAATAATATTTTCTCCTGATTCTATCTTCGTTAAGGCTGATCATCCTGATCAGCCTTTTTTATTTTAAACAGCGCTTCTGTTTAAAGCGTTTCACAGAATGCCAAAATGTTTGCCCAGCCTTTTTTGAATTGTTGAAGAAGCGGTATTAAAACTACTTTTGTGAAGGAAACATTTTTACATTTCATGTATTTTGTTGAAGTAGAACTAAGAGTGAATTTTTATTTTTAATCGTCAACCTTCGATATTTGCATTAGAATCTTCAACAGTCGAATGCCATAATCTTATCATAAAAACAACTGAACATTATGCAAGTGTATGAGAAACTTTTAGTAGAAAATAAAGCCTGGGCTGAAGAGATGGTGGAAAATGATCCTGAATATTTTAAACGCCTTGCGCTTTTACAAAAACCTGAATTTTTATGGATCGGATGCAGTGACAGCCGTGTGCCTGCAGACAGAATTACAGGTACGCAGCCCGGTGAAATATTTGTTCATCGCAATATTGCAAATATGGTTGTGCACACCGATGTTAATCTGCTTAGTGTGCTTGACTTTGCTATCAATCATTTAAAGGTAAGGCACGTAATTGTTTGCGGTCATTACGGGTGTGGTGGTATAAAAGCTGCCGTTACACGTCACAATTATGGGCAAGTGCTCAACATGTGGTTGCGCAACATAAAAGATGTGTAC
>JAEZRL010000065.1 GCA_023440945.1 Bacteroidota bacterium | reverse complement strand
TAACACTTTCCTCATCTAATTCTGGCTTACCTTCTTGTCGGCTATTAACTATATAATATATCTTTTTTAAAAAATTTTTTACTTTTTTGCTAGGGTGTAAAAAAATTTCAATGTTTTCTTTAACCCTTAAAGCTTTAAAATGAAGTGTTGTATGCTTTACAGAAGGTGTTTTATTTTCAATTGTATAATTTAAGTTTTCAAAAGGCGCAATATTTACTTCAAGCCATTTTGCAAGTTCTATCATTACAGCACGGGGATTAGATTTTAAATCTTCAAAAAAAATTATTTTTAATGAGGATTGATAGGCATCCACCCACTTAGGCAAATAACATATATAATTTCCTTCATAAAGCGCCCTGCTATACCAAATATTATTTGCAATTGCTTTATCACCGCTAAGACATTTTTCTAAAAAAGAAGAAAGATTTTTATCCGCAATTTTTGAACGTTTTAAGAACAAATAATTATAGTAAGAAATGAATCGATCAACAGGATTCCTTAATATAATAATCACCTTGTGCTCTGGTAAAAGCTCTTTCATTTTTGAAATAATAACGTCGCCTCCATACAAATATTGAGGGCTTGCATCAAGCCTGTACTTTTCGTCTTTTGACGACAAAAAATGTTGCTCATATTGGTGTAACTCATCCAGTTCTTTATTATACTTTAAAGCTCTGAAATAGTTAATTTCCTTTTTAGTAGGCGTAAACACCTCGGGATGTTTGGAAAAATAGGAATACAAAGACGTTGTAGCTGCTTTTGGAACCCCCGCAATTATCAAATTTGGTAATTTTATCATTTAGTTTTACTTCTGTTGAATATTAACTGTACTTTTTATTTGTAGGATATCAATTTATTGATTGATATCCTACAACGCCAAAAAAATTTTCGTGGTGCTGCGGATAACTGAAAAAGAATCAATGATAAAGAATCTATTTTCTTAACATTCCAATCTTCAGGAAAAGTATACCCCCATTTTTGCATAAATGGTCCAAAGATAAAAATCGCCTTTCTCCTTATATCTGATGTATAATAATCTTCAAAATTTTTCTTTCCCTCTGTTTTATTTCGGTGAGGCAGCTTTCTTTTTTGTTCTATATTCAATTTTTTTAATAACTCGCTGAAATCTTCCTGAATATTTTCAAAACGAATTATATGATTAAATTTTGAATGGTTAAGCGAGCTCCAATTATCATAAGGTAGTTTATAATACTTTTTAAAGTATTGCTGAAAAGTCAGGTTTTCTCTTACAAACTTCTCACGTTTCTTCACTTGCTTTTCCGAAGGGGCGCGCTGTCCGGCTTTCCTCCATTCTTCCGCATTGGCATATTTTCTATAAGGATCATTCATCAGTTTTAGGTAGCTTGTAACTACCATGTCCATCGGATTTCTAATGCCTGAAAAGACAAAATAATTTTTTTGCTCCTCATTAGCAATTTGTAAGAACCGATAATACTTTGCATGCTTATTAAGGATAGACTTGCCATCATACAATTCACAGAGCTCCTTATGGATTGAAGTTGAACCCGTAAAATAAAGTTCTACAAAAACATACTTATGCACATCCGATACAACCATATATAAACTTTTATATTATTCTTAGCTTCGGAAAATTTTTTAAAAATCGTATCCTAACAATTCGATATCTTTTTTATAAATATTGGCCACAATATTCATCAATTCATCGTTATAATACTCCCGGTAATGTAACCTCTCCTTATTTACATTTTCCTTTTTCACAGTTCTATAAGGCAAACCTAATCTTTCAAAGATATATGCGCAGCTTTCATCATAATTTTCAAATCTGCCAATGTAATCAACCAGAACCTTATCCTTATGGTCGCAGATATATTTATACTGAGGAATAAAATGCGTGTACATTCCTCTCATTTCCGCTCTTTCCAGGAGGTAGTTTTTCACAAAAGATTCAAACGTGTCCATACCTGCTAATTGATGCTGAGAAAAAAACTTATTGCTTTCTGTTATTCCGCCTTTTTGCAGGAAAAGGTAAGCAGATACTACCCTGTCCCATGGATTGCGGACAAAACAGAATTTGAAGAACGATTTAAATTCTTTTTCCGGAAAAAGCAATTGAAATCGCTTGGCCGTCACATGCTTGTTATAATCACAGGCTAACAGAGATCTTGTTAGGGAAAGCCCACCGGTTTTGGGTATATGTACAAAGATGAATTTATGCTCCTTCATCTTTTTCCAGGAGATACCGGACGGACCCTCCGCGGTAAAATAACTGTTGAAGATATTGTATTGTTCGCCCTTTGCTATCTTATAAAGGCCTTTTCTCACCCCGTAAGGTAAACGCCAGAAAATCTGGCTTGAATCTATCATTTCTTTCATCACACAAATACTTTAAAACTTTTATCTGAGGCGATTAAATGATTTTTTTCAGCTTTTTCTTACTCTTCGGCACATTACCATTTTCTGAGGCATAACCATAACCGTAACCATAGCCGTAACCGTAACCATAACCATATTTATAGGAAGCACCCGCTACAATATCATTTAATATAATGTACATATTTTTAAAGCTCGTATTGCCTGTCAGTTCATGAAGCATTTCCACCTGGCCTTTATACGTGTACTTCTGGCGTATCACAAACAAATTTACATCCGAATATTCCGCCAGGATCTGCGTATCCGTAACCAACCCTACAGGAGGTGAGTCAATGATAATAGCGTCGTACCTACTTCTTAGTTCACTGAATAAGGTCGCCATTTTTGGTTTCAATAACAGTTCAGAAGGGTTAGGCGGAATAGGTCCTGAACTCAACAGGTGAATATTGCTGTCAGTCGCAATAGGCCTGATGATATCTTTTAAATTAAGATCAGAAACAATATAATTGGAAAAACCTATTGTATTGTCAAGGCCTAACCCGGCTGATATCTTTGGCTTTCTCAGGTCCATTTCCATCAAAAGCACTCTTTTCCCCGCAAGTGCACAAACCTGTGCAAGGTTGGTGGCGACAAAGGATTTACCCTCTCCGCTCATGCTGGAAGTAATTAGATACACCGGGCAGCTTTGCTCGGAGCCGATGTACTGCAGGTTAGTTCTGAAAGCCCGGAACTGTTCTGCAATAACCGAACGGCTGTCTTTGTTTACGATCAGCATGTTTCCACTACTATCACTATGGCTTATCTCTGCTACAATAGGCAAAGTTGTAATATCTTCCACATCGCTCCTGGAGAGTATTTTGTTATTTAATGCATACTTTAGAACAATATAGATGAAAGGCAGCGTAACACCGGCAAACAGGCATATCGCTAATACTAACGTTCTGCTGGGAAAATAAGGCCTTACTTCAGATTTGGGCCGGTCAATCACACTGGCGCTGGGAATATTGGAAGCCTTGGTGATAGCTGTTTCTTCCTTTTTTTGAAGCAGGTAAATATATAGTTGCTCCTTGATGTTTTGCTGCCGGCTGAGATCGAGAAATTGACGCTCCTGCTCGGGCACCTTATTCACCTGCGCTTTCAACTGCTTAATCTGCGCTTCTAACTGGTCACGACTGATAACAAGGCTTTTCCGCTGGCTGTACAAGCTTTTTATAAGATCGCTGCGCAGGTTCTCGATCTGTGCATCCATATTCCGTGCAATCGGGTTCATCTGGGTGCTTGACAGAGACAAACGGTCTCTTTGCACGATCAAAGTGTTATACTGCTGTAACAGTGCCATGAAATTAGGATCACTGGTAATAAGTGAAGGAACCGGCCGGTTGTTGTTCTTTGTATCCTGTACATAATGAAGCATGGTATCCAGTACGCTTAATTGCACATCTACCTGGGCCAGCTTATCATAATAATCAGTGACATTACTGATCAAAACTTTAGATTGCTCAGTAATGTCAGCAATATTATTCTGTTGTTTGAATCCCTGCACATTGTGTTCTATATTGTTCAAATCAGAAGAAACAAGGGCGATACGGCTTTCAATGAACGCTATGGTGCTGTCTGAAATAACGTTTTTCTGCTCCAGGTTACCCTTGATATATTCTTCAATAAGTCTTCTAAGTATGTCCTCTCCTTTAGTGGGGATGCCAGAGGTTAAATCGAGGTTGATGACCGTCGTTTCCTTATCCGGAATGGTGATGTCAAGATTCGCTTGTAAAGCGGCAATGGCTAGGTCTATGGAAGAAACCGTAAAAGAATAATCGGCATCCTCAAAAGATTTACCTGTTTTTTCCACATAGAATTTACCAACAACTGAATTAATGGTATCATTGAACCTTGCAATAAAAGAAGTGTCAAGGTCAGAATTTGAAAGCTTGAACTGATCCGGCTGTTTGGGATCAAACGAAAAATCAAAATTAGCAACTCTTATTGAATCACTCAAGTTTATGAAATGAACCTTGTACGGATTACTCCTGTATAATTCAGCCGACTGCACCGTTCCTTTCTTAAAATACTTAATATTCAGCTCCAGGCCCCTTACCACTTTTTCCGAAAGATCATTGGTTTGAAGTATCGCCAGCTCGTTGTTCACGTTGTTGGGTATATCGAAAAGACCGCTCATGTCTCCTAAAGCTCCTGAACCACTGAACATGGAAGAACCGCCTTTCTGATCAGCTTGCACCAATACCTTCGAATGTATCTTATACAAAGGCGAGGCATAATGCATGTATAAAAAGCCAATAATGAGAAAAGATATAATGACGATTGCGAACAACTTCCAATGATCAAGTAATCTGCCGATGAATTTTTTTAAATCAAATTCATCCTCAGATTCTATTTTATTCACTCTTTTTTCTATCATGAAATAATATTATAAAAATTAAAAAGAAGGGATTTTAGAGACGACGTATCAATATAAGTGTTATTGAAAGCAAAGTGCCTAAGATGGCGATAGTTCGTGTACGGTTTGCTTCAAGCGCTACACTTTTTGACTTATCCGGTTCTACATACACAACATCATTTTGCTTTAAATAAAAATAAGGAGAACTTATGATGTTTTTAGAAGTTAGATCTAAACGCACCAACTGCTTCTCTCCTAACGTATCCCGCATCAAAAGAACGCTTTGCCGCTTTCCAAAAACCGTCATATCGCCCGCTAACCCCAATGCATCAAAAACCGTTATCTTTTCATTCGGCACTACATAAGTAGATGGATGAAGAACCTCGCCTAACACAGTAACTTTAAAATTAGCAAAACGTACATCCACAGAGGGTTCTTTATAATATTTCGATATTTCCTGGTTAATAACTTCTCTTGCCTGCGCCGTGGTTAAGCCGGCCAGATGAATGGTATTGATAAAAGGTAAACTGATATTGCCGCTTTTATCCACCCGGTAGCCTGTAACCATCGGTTGCCCTCCCGCCATAGAAGATGTTGTAGAAGTACCTGTCCTGTTTAAAATAACATTCGCATCAGGGTCAATTGTTTGAATGGTAACGGAAAGAATATCGTCTGGTTGTATAACAGGTTCGGTAAAAGGTACGGTTTTGATTAAAACAGGCTTTCCCGTTTCAGCTAAATCCTGGAAGTAAGATATGTTTTGATACCGGTTGCAGGAAACACAAGCAAAAAAAACAGTGGTAAGGATAAGGAGGTTTCTATTGAATTTCATCTTTTCTTTTTAAGCAGTTCGAATTTAAACGCAATGATATTTTAAAAATTGTGATTATCAAAAGGGTTTAATTTATTTTAAAGGGCTATCATTTTGTGCTTGTGTTCACAATTACAAAAACATTTTATCAGTAAATGATCCACTAATAACCGGTTTAAGCAGGCAAGTTAGAACGATTGAAATATTTTCTGCCCGTAGAACTCACGCTGCATTGAAAAATTCTCGTAACCGTTCAATTGAAGCAAGGGAAAGATTAGAATGTTTTCAAAGCATCCTGTTTTCAAACTTTCGACTACTAGGCCTGGATAATATTAAAAACTGCTGAAAAAATGTTTAAATGACATTTAAAACTGAATAAGGCATAATTATTGCCAATTGAGGCGAAATTTTTTTCAATGAAAATCGTAACCGTTTTGTGTGGAGCAATGCTTGCATGCTCTGTAATTTCCTGTACTAAAGAATTATCAAGTACACCTCAAGCTGTAAGTGAGGAAACTGTTTTATCAACAGAAGATTCATCAGATCTAATCAAATCCAATGCCTACTTGTTTGATCAGGAGGCGGTTTTTGCCAATATAGTCTCGAATGTTGGCGGCTACCTTCTCCATAAACCTGCCGGCTACAAAACAAGTACTAAAAATTATCCCTTACTGGTATGCCTTTCAGGTTCGGGTAATCTCGGTAACGGCACAACCAACTTGTATAAAATGACCAATAACTCCGTTCCGAAGCTTATACAATTTGGGAAATTCCCAAAATCCTTTACTGTTAATGGCAAAAGTTATTCATTCATAGTTGTAGCACCTCAGTTTAAAAGAAATCCTGATGCTGCCGATGTAAATGCCGTGATCAATTATGTAGTAAAGAAATACCGTGTTGACGAATCAAGAATATATTTAACCGGTTTGAGTCTCGGTGGCGGTACAGCAGCAGAATTTGCAGCAGCTTACCCGAATAAAGTTGCAGCAGTCGTTCCAATGGCCGATAGCCATCATCCACGTTCTACAGAAGGTAAAACAGTTGCTACCAACAAATTGCCGGTATGGGCTTTTCATAACAAAGGAGACGATGTTGTTCCCTATACAAACACTGTGAACTTTGTTAACTATATCAATGAATCCTCACCAGCTGTTCCGGCTAAAAAAACAATATTTTCAGCTCGTGGTCATAATTGTTGGACAAAAGCCACAGATCCAGGTTACAAGGAAAACAACATGAATATTTATCAATGGATGTTACAGTATAAAAGACAATAAAGCAAAATCTTATATACCTTAAAAAAATTAAATACCCAACTTGCAAAAATCCCGGAGTTTCGCCTCCGGGATTTTTATTATATATAATAGGTGTATGAGAAATTGTAATGATGCTATTCGTATAGAAGGTATTTCTTTCTTATCTTTTTAAAAGCATCCAAATGCGGCTGCCAGCTTTTTCTTATCTCTTCTTCACTCTTACCTTCTTTTAGTTGCTGTCTTAACATTTTGCTACCCGCAAGTTTATCAAAAAAATAAGCGCCATTTTTTGCCTTCAGGAAAAACTCATCTTTGTCGGGAAAAAGTTTATAGGCCTGTAATAACCATTTTAATTCCAGTTTTTTTGTAACAGGTTCATTTACTGTATTCCATCCATAACACAACTGATCTTTAAGCTTTGGATCTTTTGCTCCTTCACTGGAATGAGGTGTGAAAGAAAACAAACTATCAGGTAATGATGGATGACCGAAAATAACAAACGGATGTTCTGTACCTCTTCCTTCACTCATCACCGTTCCTTCAAAAAAACAAGTGGAAGGATAACGATAAATGGACATCATATCCGGCAAGTTTGGTGAAGGTTTTACCGGCAAATTATACCTGCTTTCATGCGTATAATTGACGCACTTGACAATAAGAAAATGCACCGGTGTATCTTTTGTTGCTTTAGCCTGCTCATAAAACTGCGACGTTTCATTTGCTTTTTTTGAAAGCCACCGCTCTCCTGCCAGCATTCTTGCATACTCACCTATCGTCATTCCGTAAACAACGGGTATAGGTTGCATGCCTACAAAACTTTTAAAAGCAGTATCAAGTACAGGCCCATCTACATAAAAGCCATTTGGATTGGGACGATCAAGAATGATCAAAGGTTTGTGGTTCTCGAAAGCCGCTTCCTCGAAATATTGGAGTGAGGAAATATAAGTATAGAAACGTACGCCGACATCCTGGATATCAAAAAGTAGTATATCCACATCTTTCAAGTCTTCAGGGGTAGGTTTTGCTTTGCTTCCATATAGCGATATTACTTTTATACCGGTTTGTTTATCAGTATAAGTGCCAACCTTCTCTCCGGCATCAGCGGTGCCGCGAAAACCATGCTCAGGACCAAATATTTTCACAATGTTAATACCGAGCTTTTTCAATGTGTCTACCAAATGTGTATTACCAACCATTGAAGTTTGATTAGCAAAAATACCTACTCTTTTATTTTTCAGGTAAGGCAGGTAAACGTCAAGACGATAGGCGCCGGGTAAGATCTCTTTTGCAGTAGTCTCTTTTTCATTGCTTTTTGGGTATAAAGTTTGCGCTTTTTGTATTTGAGAGAGGCAGGAGAGCACACTGATACTGAGGAATAAAAAGGTTAGTATTCTTAACATAGTAAAAAGATGATGGCTGAAAGTTAACTAAAAATAACTTGGGTGAACATGAAGATAGTTATATCTTGCCTCCTTTTGAACTAAAATGAGTTTGGCTGA
This sequence comes from Bacteroidota bacterium, assembly GCA_023440945.1. Lineage (GTDB taxonomy): Bacteria > Bacteroidota > Bacteroidia > Chitinophagales > Chitinophagaceae > JAEZRL01. The sequence goes on along the minus strand of JAEZRL010000065.1, from coordinate 5,661 downwards.
TAAACAGTTTACAGTTGAAGTGTGCGACGCAACGATGCTGAAAAAGAACTGCAGCTCACTACATAAATCAAATAATTAAAATTATTACTATGCCACAGGTTAAAGAAGGAGATAAAGTAAAAGTACATTATGAAGGTCGTTTGAACGACGGAACCACTTTCGACAGCAGTGAGGGCAGGCAGCCGTTGGAATTTGAAGTGGGAAGCGGCTCTGTCATACCTGGTTTTGATAATGGAGTAAGGGGAATGGAAGTAGGTGAAAAGAAAACGATCAATATTCCGGTGGAGGAAGCATACGGCGCTAAACAGGAAGATTTATTTATGGAATTTCCGGTAGAACGTTTTCCTGCAGATATGAAACCTGAGGTAGGTATGACTTTGAACATGAGCAATGGCAACCAGAATTTTCCTGTTGTAATTATAGAAGTTAAAGATGATGTAGTGATATTGGATGCAAATCATCCACTGGCCGGCCAGGATCTTATCTTCGACATCGAACTTGTAGAAATTGAAGGTGATAAAAAGAGCCCACTTATTATCGTCCCTTAGATATATAAGCTATATACAAGTCATACATAAGCTGATAACAGGCAGATAACTTATTACTTCATACTAAGTTATCTGCTTCCATCTAGAAAAACTATTGTCACTTACCATAAGGCTGTTTAATCATGTTACTTCCTAATTAATTGATAATAATATGAATTGGGTTGATTTTGAAGGATTGATTTCATCCAATAATTTTGTTGCGGTAATTCGGGATGTAGCGCAGCCCGGTAGCGCATCACGTTCGGGACGTGGGGGCCGCTGGTTCGAATCCAGTCATCCCGACCAATATTTGTTCAAATTTTTATTATAAAAAGGCCGGTCTCAATATCGAAACCGGCCTTTTTTATAACCTCTGTATACTTTATTTATTATATACTTTTACCTGGAACACACAATCTTCCAGTTCTTTTATCTGCTGAACACGATCAATGCCTTTTAAATTGGAAGTGCCGGCCAATTTTATACGTCGAAAACTGGAATCGGTTTTCTTCAGGTCGTCAATCAACTGAAAAATATTTTTTGATTTTATTGCGAATACAACACCTTCTGCTTGCGTTTCTCTTGTGCTTAAAACGCCTATTACTTCACCGTTTTTATTAAAAACGGGCCCGCCTGAGTTGCCAGGATTGGCAGCAAGTGATATCTGGAAGCTAGAGGTATCGCCATCGAAACCTGTCTTCGCACTCAAATAACCCATGTTATAAACAATCTCTTCTCTTGGAAAACCTAATGTAAAAACATCTTCTCCTAAACTTACATTGCTCTTTTTTATACTATACGGAAGAGAGGAAGAAGGTGTAAAGGATGAATCTTCTATTTTCAATATCGCAAGATCTTTTTGTGGGTCAACAAAAATGATTTGAGTATTAAATTCCTGGTTTTTACTATTGGCAACAATAGCGCCTGTAGCTTTTAAAACGTGTGCATTTGTAATGATATAACCTTTTCCATCAATCAAAAAACCGGTTCCGCCGCTTACATAAGCACGAGCAGGAATTTTTGCATGATCCCTTTTTATCTCTGCATTCAGCACATTCGTCTTTTGTTCCAAGCTATTGATCTTTCTGCTTAATTCCTGTATATCGCTTGTCTTTGGGGAAGGTGATAGCTCTGCAACTAAAAAGCTTATGATTAAAGCAGTAATACCTGCAATAAAAGCAGCAATGCCTGTTACTCTCTTATACTTATTCCAAAGTTGGATAACCTTACCAGTTTTATAAACTTCTTCTCCTGTTTGTATATAACCTTGCTCCACTAAATTATTATGTACCTCATGCAAAGTGTTTGTAAGAGATTTATGTTCAGAATAGATTTCCATCTGCTGCAGGAACAATTTGTGTTCTACAACCATCTCGTCTATTTCAGGAGTATTTTTACGCAACTGTTCAAAATAAGCCTTCTCTTCCGGTAACATGGCACCGCTCAGATAACGCTCAATACTGTCCAGTAAAAGAATATCTTCCATCACTCGCCTATATTATATTGAGAAAAAAATAATTTTTTTAAACGCATAAGACATTTGTATTTCTGGTTTTTTGCATTATCAGCATTTGTATAACCAAACTCAGATGCAATTTCAGTCATACCCTTTTTTTGCAGATAATAACTTTCGAGCAAACTTTTACATGGTTCTCCCAAACTGTTCAATGCCCTGTCCATAATTGCCAAATCCGCATTTCTTTTTTCGTGCAACTCAAGATCATCTTCTACAGGTACAGCTTCTTCCATCCCTTCAGGAGGTGTTATATAACGGTTAAAATGTTGTAATCTTTTTAGCCATAATCTTCTGCAAACCGAATACAGGTAAGTTTTTATCTGGCAGGTTAAAACGAAAGATTCACTTTTAGCCTTTTCATACAAAGCGATCATAGCCTCCTGGAAGATGTCTTTTGCATCATCAAAACTCCCGTTATTATTCAAGATGAAAGACTGAATCATTTTAAAATTATCCTTGTAAATAGCCTCTACAGCCTTTACATTATTATCAGCTAATCCTTTCAAAAGTAGTTGTTCGTTTGTCTCCGCTTTCACTATGGTTCAATTATTGATACCTGAATGGGTTAAAAGTAACCCAAAATAGTTTGAAAAAATTTTTCAGAAAAAATACTAAGTGGGTTACCTTTTTTATAAATAGGTATTTATAGACAAATAACTTAACCTAAAAATTTCAAACATGAAAAAATTATTATTAGTTCTTGCTGTTTCAGCTTTTTTTGCAGCTTGTGGAAACAATGACGATAAAACCACAACCAGTGATACATCTACAGTTGTTACACAGGATACCGCCCAGGTAGTTTCTGATACTACTGTGACCACAGATACGATCAATAATAACAAATAGTGATTAACCATTTTTTGAGTGAAAGATCAAAAAAGAAATTTTCTAAAATTTTTTTAAAAAGCCGGGTTACCTTTCAATCCGTTGAGGTATAAATATCAAAATTCACTCACAAAAAACATTAACAATGAAAAAACTATTATTTGTATTAGCACTTGGCGCTTTTGTAGCAGCTTGTAATAGCGGTTCAACTGATACAACTACAACCGATTCTTCAAGCATGTCAACTGACACTTCTACAATGGCTCCTGCTCCAATGGATACAACTCACATGGATACTACCCATGCTGATACAGCAACAGGCGCTGATACAACAGCTCATTAATTTTTTAAAAATTGATTGTGTGCAGTAAGATTTGAGTGGTTTCGCTTGCAGACCTTGCAATCAATAAAAATTTTCATATGGCAAGCAATCGTTAGAGGCCGTCCTTATTCTTAAGGAGGGCTTTTTTATTTGGCTGAAACGTAACTTTAAAATTACTTTAGCGCTTATCATCCATGAATTGTTTTAGTTTATCATTGATATAATAAACAATGTCTTCATTCGAAGGATGTGCTCTTAACCATTCATAAGAAGGCGTATATTTTTTCATGAACAAAACCAATGAATCACCTTTTAAACCCGTATATTCTGAAACAGTAACAGACGAAAAACGATAATCAACATAAGCACGTTTTTCATTTTGTTCAAAAAATTTATAAGCTCTCTTTTTCTGCTTATTGCGCTTTCCAAAAATTGCATCGAGATTAATACCAAGCCCTGCAGATTGTGAATTTGCTTTTGATATAGAAGGTCTTTTTGGACCAACATCAGATATAAAACTCAATCTTCGTTGTAAGCTGTCCATTTGGTATTTGCTATAACCCTGAGTACTTACCGTAACTCCCGGCAATGTTTCCGCCTCACGGGTCATTGTTATAAAAACGGTATCGGGTAATATCCTATTAACAATAAGAGTGTCGAATTTATAATTGAAGGCATCAAAACTCAGCATATCATTCCTTGAAACAATTATCTGGAAAAAACCATTTTGATCGGTAAACACAAGCTGATGTGTATTTTCATTGGTGATGATAGCATTCGTCATAGGCACCCTTGTACTACTATCGAGAACATAACCGCGAATCATTCTTTTTTGTGCTGAGGACGTAAGCGAAAAAAAGATGACTGCTAACAGAAGACAGAAGTTTAATATATTTTGCTTCATGGTTTTCTATATCTCAATTATAATACCGCAACGAAGATGGATAAAATCCAAATTAAAATTTAAAATTCGAATTAGATAAACAAAAAAGCCAGAGACAATATAATCTCTGGCTTTCACTTTTATAACTCAATAAACTTAAATTTAAACTGCCATCATTTCCTTTTCCTTCGCTGCAAGATGCTTATCTACCAAACTTATAAACCGGTCTGTTAAGTCCTGCACAGCTTTCTCCGCATCTTTTGCTGCATCCTCGCTTAAACCATCTTTTTGTAATTTCTTAATTTCTTCAATCGTTTCGCGGCGAATATTACGGATAGCAACTTTCGATTGTTCACCCTCACCGCTTGCTTTTTTAAATAACTCTCTTCTTCTTTCTTCCGTTAAAGGAGGAAGAAACAATCGTACCTGGTTACCATCATTTTGCGGCGTAATACCAATATTAGCGGCAAGAATCGCTTTCTCAATAGCAGCAAGCATCTTTTTTTCCCATGGTTGAATACTAATGGTACGGGCATCCAGTGCACTTACATTCGCAACCTGATTTAATGGTGTAGGAGCACCATAATATTCTACATTTATTCCATCTAACATAGACGGGCTTGCTTTTCCTGCACGGATCTTTGTTAGCTCTGTTTCTAAATGACTGATAGCTTTCCTCATTGTAGATTCAGCATCATCCATTAACAACTCCAGTTCTTCAGACATAAGGGCAATATTTAAAGGCAGCAAAGCTAATGAAACAAATAAAACTTTTTATCTTTTTCATTCATCTGCGGTAAGCAATAACTTATCAAAATTCTAAAATTCACTCCGGTGCATAAGATAAATTTATTATCCCTGAATTATTCTTTAATATTGACCCGCTTGCCAAAATTCCTCATCATTACTCTGCTATTGCATTGTAATGATTATGGTATTTTTTACAGGCAGGTGTTTTAACACTAAACTGAAAAAATAAAGAAATGGTGGAAAGTAAAGTTTATAAGGAAGTAAAAGAGTACAGGAATATAGACGAAAGAAAAATATTGTATGTTGTTAACCCTGTTGCAGGCACAGCAAAGAAAGAAGCTCTTATAAAAAAAATAGCAGGAATTAATAGAGAAAAAAATATCCCTTTCGAGTTTACTAACAGCAACGCAAATGGTAATTATGCTTTGTTAGCAGACAGGATTATTGATGAACATTTTACAGATGTTGTTATAATAGGTGGTGATGGAACCGTTAACCAGGTTGTAAATTCTTTGCACCATACAGAAGTACAGTTTGGCATTATACCTTATGGCAGCGGAAATGGTTTAGCTTATGCTGCCGGCATACCTAAAAAGCCTTTGGATGCCTTGCAATTAATACTGGAAGGAACTGCAAAACCGATAGATGCTTTCAGAGTTAATGGGCACTTTTCCTGCATGCTTAGCGGAGTAGGTTTTGACGCAAAAGTGGCGCATGATTTTGCGCAAAAAGCTAGTCGTGGATTGCTTACTTACACACAGCAAAGCTTGCTGAATTATTTCAAAGCACATCCTTACCAATTTGAAGTTATTCTTGATAATTTTTCCTTCTTCACTGT
>JAEZRL010000027.1 GCA_023440945.1 Bacteroidota bacterium | reverse complement strand
TCCATAAAAATTGTTTATTTGAATGAAGTGTTTTAATGATAGCAAGGATATTTCAATTGCAATTGCACACAACAGTTAAAGGCTTTGAATTCCTGCCTTTGTTGGTCTTGAAACGAGCAAAAAACTATTTCGGTAATGCCGGGAATTGAAAATCATCCATACCTGTTTCAAAAAATTTGGCTGCTGAATATTACATTTTTCGGCAACACGGCAAAAATGTAGTGTGGGATGAAGTATTGTTAGTTAAACTGGCTTTTGATGACAACAGCACAATGGCAGGGAAGGGAATGAAAGCTGTTTTCAATAAACCTGCCTACTAAAAGTTTCAACGAGGCAGCGTTTTCTTTTATTTAAAGTATCTTCTTAAAAATGGCAGCATGAAAAAGATAGGGATATTCATCAGCATAGCAACAGTACTCTTAATTTCCTGTTCCAAGGATGTTGTAAAGAATGACCGGTTGCACGGAAAATGGCAATTGACTGAGTATTATATGGATCCTGGAGATGGCTCTGGTACATGGCAGCCTGCGCATGAACGATTGAGTGTTGAATTCACCAAGAGCGGCCAGTTTATACAATACACCGGCAATGGTAATGATACGACTAACTTTACGTTATTGAGCGATTCTACACTTCAAATCAATACAAGCAATGCTTCCTCATTTCTTCCTTATCGTTTTGAATTGAAAGATAACAATGCCACATTGTTTTTATATCCACCTTGTATTGAAGGCTGCGGGTATAAATATACGGCCATTCATAAAGATTGATCTTTCCCGGTTTATTTGCTCCGCCTTTGTTGGTCTTATGAGGATACTGGTGTTAAAAGAAGAAGTTTTGGTTCCCGAATAACTTATCAAGGCCTAACTGCTGAAGCTACAGTAGTACAAAAGCTCAATCAAGGCGTATGAAAAAACGGGCTGTATATCGTTTTTTCTTGATCATCCTGAAATCTTTTCAGGATCATTACTTTCTTTGCATCAAGGCAAATGCAAAGCATTTATTGAGACCAAATAAGACACAAAAGAGTACGAAATAAAGAAAGTAAAAGACAATAAGTTACAAGCTGTTCGTGAGAAGTTATGAGTTATAAGTTACGAGTCCTTGATCTTTCTTTGTATCAAGCAAAGAAAGTAAAAGGCAATGAACTACAGGATGTAGTGAGAAGCTATGAGTTATAAGTTATAATCAATAAGCGGTAAGCCTTTTCATTTTTAGTTAACTCTCCTGCTCAGGCCGCAAGGCCCTCGTATCCTCAACGTCGCTGCTTTTTTCTCTGAGGAGTACTATCTGCTTCTTATAATTTTTTCATCCTTTCCTTTACTCGTCTTTAGAATATACCCCACGAAAAAAAAGGCGACTTATGAGGATACTGGTGTTAGAAGGAGAAGTTTTGGTTCCCGAATAACTTATCAAGGCCTAAATGCCGAAGCCACAGTAGCACTACAGCCAAATCAAGGCGAATGAACGGATGGGCTGTATATCATCCGTTCTTGATTTTTCTTTGTTACTTTCTTTGCATCAAGGCAAAGAAAGTAAAAGGTAATGAACTAAAAGATGTTAGTGAGGAGTTGTGAGTTATAAGTTACGAGTCCTTGATCTTTCTTTGCCTCAAGCCGAAGAAAGTAAAAGGTAATGAACTAAAAGATCTTAGTGAGAAACTATGAGTTATAAGTTATAATCAATAAGCGATAAGCCTTTTCATTTTAGTTAACTCTCCTGCTCAGGCCGCAAGGCCCTCGTATCCTTAACGTCGCTGCTTTTTTCTTTGAAGAGTGCTGTCCGTTTTTTATCTTTTTTCTTCCATTCATTCACCCATGAACAAAACCAGCAACGCCAGGCAAAAAAGCACTTTCACACTACCTTTCAATATAATACTGTACATTCGCATTGTTCATGGTACAAATAATGAAGCTTTAACTTCTTCTCCACAAGTTTCACCCGATTTTTATTTAGTATTGATGGGCACCCAATACCAAATGCTCTCTTTGCAGTCATATCTCAGTTAGCCCTTGGATTTTTTAATAATAAATTTTTACAATCTTGACATTCGATCAATTAGGTTTAATACAACCTATAACTAAGGCGCTTAAAGCGCAAGGCTATACAAATCCAACACCTATACAGGAACAAGCCATTCCTCCCGCCCTTGCAGGAAAAGATGTATTAGGCTGTGCACAAACAGGCACGGGTAAAACAGCGGCTTTTGCCATACCCGTTTTACAAACGCTCTCTAAAGAAAGATCTAATGGTAACGGTTACCGTTATACGCTTGCTTTAATATTAACGCCTACAAGAGAACTCGCGATTCAGATAGATGAAAGCTTTACCGCTTATGGCAAAGAAACCGGTTTAAAACACCAGGTTGTTTATGGCGGCGTGCCACAACAATCGCAGGTATTGGCCATACGTAATGGTGTGGATATATTGATTGCCACACCCGGTCGTTTGCTCGACTTAATCAGCCAAAATTATGTTCACCTGGATGATCTTAAAATGTTTGTTTTAGATGAAGCTGACCGTATGCTGGACATGGGTTTTATCAACGACGTAAAAAAGATCATCCGGCTGTTGCCTAAACAAAAACAAACACTCTTCTTTTCGGCAACTATGCCACCGCAAATTTCGGCACTTGCTAATTCCTTACTACAGCAACCGGTAACGATAGAAGTTACGCCTGTATCTTCTACCGTTGAAAAAATTGACCAGTTACTGTACAAAGTAGATAAGAACAATAAGCAGTTGTTGCTAACACACCTTATACAATCACAAAACATCCGCCGGTCATTGGTGTTTGTACGTACCAAACATGGGGCAGACCGTGTTGCGAAAGCGTTGAACAAAGCAAATATCAAGGCAGACTCTATACATGGCGATAAAGCGCAAAATGCACGTCAACGTGCCCTGGTCAATTTTAAAGAAGGCAGGCTTAAAGTTTTGGTGGCAACCGATATTGCTGCACGTGGTATTGATGTTGACAGCCTGACCCATGTATTCAATTTCGATCTTCCGGAAGTGGCCGAAACCTATGTACATCGCATTGGCCGCACAGGCCGAGCCGGCGCAGGTGGTACAGCCATTTCGTTTTGTTCTCATGAAGAAAGAGCTTTCCTGAAAGACATTATTCGCCTTACGGCTCAAAACATTCCCGTACAGGAGGAGCATCCTTTTCAGCCGGTATTTACACCCGTAGAAAGGCAATCGCATGGCAGAACAAACGGTCAGCATCATTATAAGCACGGCCAGCAGGGGCAAAAGCATTTTAAAAAACGCAGAGGTCCGTTGGTTAACGTATAGTAATTTTTAAAAAAATAATCAATTGCCCGTTACTTAAAAATGATAGCGGGCATTTTTTGCAGCAAAGGCTTGTAGCCTCTTACGGTTCTTTTCACTGGCTTACCTGTTTTTGCTTAAAGAAGGTGAAAGAAAATGGCGGTTTTACCGTCTCGTTCACTCAGGCAGGGCGATGCCGGACATAAAAAAGATTGCATTAATTAGTGCCTGCTATCGCTTGTACACCGTTTTGCTCAAAATCATTTTCATATACCACTCTTCCGTCGAAGCCCTTAAGCGAAATAGAATCAATTTCGCAAAGGCCGTTTGACATAAACGCTAAGCCTGTAATAAGTCCGGCAGACTTTGCGTAAGCGCTTGAAAATATTTCCCGGCTACCAATAAAAATCTGTGCCGTTTTATTCTTTACAATTACTTCAATATCCTGCCACTGATAGATATCAACACCGAAAGCAGAAAGATCAGTTGTTTTGCCACTTAATAAATGCTCTCCAACATTTACAGCGGTGTTGCTGGTGCAACCGGGCAACGTGGTAAAAAAATAAAGTGAATTGCTTTGTTCGCATATTTCAGGTATAATTATCGGGCAGGCAATATTATTAATCGCCTTAAACCGTATTCGCGCCTTGAATATAAAATTGTCTGATTCAACCTCACATTTTTCCGGGAATAAAGTATAATAATAAAAGTTGTTCAATGCAGGATTTATTTTGCTGCCGATAACATCATCAGGCGTTAACGATAACACGCCATTTCTTACAGGCCTCTTGGGTATTATACGGGAGGGCAAACCCTTAAACAATCCCGGTTTACTAAAAAAGAACCATCCGTTTGTTGGAATGTTAACATCAATTGTTTTAACCACTTCATCATTTACAATCAGCTTTGCATTATGATAGCCGGGTTCATAATAAATATCCGTAAGTGTATGTTTATTCTTTTCAATTTTCACCCGCCTGTCCCTGTCCCACGACTGTTGAATAAAAAAACTGTCGCCATTTACCGCAGCAACGTCATACGTAAATACGACGGTGTTTGGAATGTCATTACCGGTTGTTTTCTTCACTGAAAATGAAACATCTTTTTCTTTAATGGTTTCATGTTTTAAAAGATAGATAAGCGATGCAGTTAACACGAAGAGAATGCCAGCGATTACAGGAATAAAGATCCTGTAGGAAAACCATGCCTTTCTTTGTTCTCGAAGCGCCGTTCCATTAGCAGCGCTTAATCTACTCTCCTGTTGTTTAACCTTCCTGAACGCCTGCCAGCTTCCGTATCCAAGATAAGAAGTGATGGCATTAAGGGTAGCAGCCTGTGGCAAATGATTAAACTGTCCGTTCAATAAGCGTTTGATGGTAGAAATACTGATAAGTATGCCGGTACTTTTTTCAATCTCACCGGACAAAAATTCAAAATCGCGCTGCCGTAATGTTTTGGAGTGTGCATAACCTGATTTACGGCTGACCTCCTCAAGGCAGATTTTTACCAGGTCTTTATCGCTCAAAACAGTTTGGTTCCTGTTTGAATGGCTTTTGAACAGGTTTTGAAGCAAAAATTCCGGCATATACATCGATTTTTGAAACCGTAACGCAAATAAAACTAACAATTAAACTTGTAATCCATGAACCGATTTTGGCAAGCGGTGCTGCTTACTACACTGGTGGCTGGCACACTTGATATTATTTCTGCGCATGTAGATCAAACGATCCGAACCGGTGCATTTCCGGATAAAATGTTTTATGCCATCGCCGGTGGCGCTATAGGATTAGAAAAGGCTTTTACAAGAGGGAAATGGGTTCTGTTGCTGGGCATTTTTATCCATTATTTTATTTCTTTCTCTTTTACCTTGTTTTATTTCCTGGTTTATCCTGCAATAAAAAAAGTGTTGCCCAACAAGTTCCTGGATGGTTTTTTATATGCGCTGTTTGTTCAGTCTGTCATGACATTCATTGTGATGCCATTAACCGCATTCCCACACAAGCCTTTTGTTTTTACGTTCGATACAGTAACAGGCATTTTGATATTCACAGTCGTATTCGGTTTGCCCATATCGCTGATGGCGGAGAAGTATTACGGTAAAAGATTGAAATTATCTGAAGCAAACGGTTTCGAACCATATCCTGGCCCTGGGAGCAAGGAAAGCTGATTTTATTTATTGAAAGATATAATACGGAAAGATGCTTTGTTGATTGAATTCCCCATTGGTGAAAACACCAACAAAGGCAGAAAGACATAAAGATGAATCGGAGATTCATTTACACTGCGACTTAGTAAGGAGACTATGTTAATTCAAATTGAAAACAAAGTATATAGGAACATGGTCAGATATTTTTCTCGCTAATTTCAAATCATTTTTAAAGCTCTCAAAAAAATGTATAATTCCAGAACTAATGTATTTGACCTTTGAATTATTATAGAATATATTATCAAACTCAGAAGCCAAGCAATTATCATTCATACATTTTTGTTTTAATGAGGTTTTCTGATTAACAAAAACGGGTTTGTAATTCATACTCTTTAATGGATTAAACACCGTATGGGACTGTGGGCAATTAAAATCCCCACAGAAAATCAGATTCTTATCAGGATAGTTTGCAGGTAAGAATTTGAAATATTTTATTTCTGTTTCAGGTTGTTTCGACTTAGTAATGGCATGGAAATTTACAACTGTAAAGTGTTTACTACCGTGGGTAAACGTAGCAAAAAAAGGCTCTCGGTCAATTTCTATATTAAATTTCATTTCAAGCCAAGGCTTACCAATCAATCTAACCCTTGATGTCTTCCATAGGAAAGCATATCTTTCATGTTTATAAGAGCTTTCCCCACTTGTTACGTCACTTACTCGGTAGTCCCACTTAAATCCCTTTCTATTTAATACAGCATTCAATCTAGCCACCGCCTGAGCTCCGCCATAGCCTGCCACAACTTCCTGTACACAAATAATATCGTAATGTTTAACAATATTTGCAATAAATTCAATTGTATTATCATCCTTTGATTTACCAAAATTTTCAAGATTCCACGAGCAGATCGAAACTTGAGCTTTGTTCGAGTAAACAACAAAAAGCAGTAAAATAATTGCGAATGAACGCTTCACTTCGTTTAGTTTTATAAAGGTTTTGTTCGTGAATTACTTCTCTCCGATTTTAGGAGCTATATGGATGATAAACCTTTGGTTTTTTTCCTCCTCCAAAAGATTGTCTGGCCGGTAAGGAAAATTGTATCGTCCAACTCCTCCAAAACCAACTCCTGCAATTTGTAATTCAATTATATTATGGTATTTAGGAGCATCAAAATCGATATGCAAGCTATCTCTCCAATATTTATAAAGCGAGAGGGCTCTTTGATAACTTAAGATATAATTATCATGCTCGCTATTTCCTGGCAACTTTGAAGCGCTTCCTGATATAACCACTAAATAGGAAATGTGGTTCATCGCTGTGTCCTGGCTCTTTTGAGACTGAAATGTATCAACAATCATTTTCAGTTTCTTTCCAAGTTCATTCAATTTTTGTTTAGTAGTGTCAAATCCCTCAACATCATTTTGGTCTATATGATAATATTGTAAACCTTTGCGGAACTTAATATTAAAAGCTAATTGAATTCTGTTGTAAACTGTATCCAATTTAAAGATTGTAGGATCCGATTGAAAAAGCTTAAGATTTGCTTTAACCTTATTAAGCAAGGCTGCTTCTTTTTCTTTAATCTCAATCTCTTTATTTAGATTATGATAAGTTAAAATAAAAAGAACAAGAACTATGGCAAATAAAGCAGTCATTAAATCTACATAGCTTGGCCAGAAAAAGTCACGGCTTTTTTCCTCTTGATTTTCCATTTATGCTTTCTTAAATAATCTACCCCAGAAAGTTGTTCCATCTTCATTGATTTTTACTTCTTCTGCTTCTGCTCGATTGCTGTCGTCCTCCTCATTAATTTCGGTAAGGTTTTTATCTATGGAAGTCAAATATCGAGTACCTTCTTTTAGTTGCTTGTTTGAGTCTTCTATATGAGAAGATATTCTATCAATTTTGGGCAACAAGTTTTTATTATCCTCAACCAATATCTTTAAGTTTTCAAGTTCATGTAACTTGTCCAGGAGTAATAGTTTTTGGAAAGGATTTTCGTCGATATTTAAATCCAAAGCCCTCTCCACTTCGTTTCTAATATGATTTGTTAATGATGCTATCCTTTCACCCTCTTGCTCAAAAAACCTGTAGATATCGTCGTTGCTTCTCAGAGAATGCTGTTTTAGAGCTTCGAATTGATCATCAAGTGCAGACAGTTTTTTATTAACTTTTTTTAGCAAATCCGAGCTCATATAATCGGCGTTATCAATTCTTTCTCCGAGCTTATTGATGTTGTCCTCAAATGTTTTAATTCTGTCCATAATAGACTTGATGGAGAGAACTAAAGTATTAGCCTTATCCATAGATTCATTAAGCTCTTTTTGTTTTTGAATAAATGCTATGAAATTAGGACCGGCCTCCTTCATTAAAGTAAACACCTTTACATTAGCTTCAGCCATTCTATTATAGCCGATACTTCTCAATTCCTGTAAAAAAGCCTTTTGGGTATTCGTGTTTTCAATTATAGGATTTATATTGTCAGATAAGCCTTCGACAGACTCTTTCAAATGCCAAACATTCGCCGTAAAATTTTGATCAAACAACCTTACTGTCTTGCCTATATTTTCATTAAAGTCATTCAAATTAATTCTAAGCCTATCAAGGGCACTATAAAGGCTGCTCTCAAGGTGAGGTAGCAGTTCAATCTGTAAAAAGTTGAAGAACTTATTTTTTCGATCATCGTTTATACTTTTTGCTTTTTTGAAGAAAAAGGAATTGTTTACAGTTGTCAATATCAAGCCCATTAGACTGGCTGTCATCGCAATAAGTATTCCTGCAATAAAAGCATGAATGTTTTCATCGTCAATTTTTTTGGAAAAAGCTATTCGTAAAAGGCCAAGAATAACACCAATAAAGGTACCCATCAACCCGAGATATAAAGGCGTACTAACTACTGATGCTATATCATTTTCTTTTGCAACTACTGATCTGTCAACAACACTCTTTATAATTGAAAAATCTGCAGCACCTTTATTTTTTTCCAAATATCTGTTTATAGAAAATAGAATGTTTTTAAAAGATTCAGTGAAAGATTCATCTTCTTCCTTTATCGTTTCAACTTCCAAGCCGTCTGAATCTTTATACTCTATGAAACTGTTATCAAGTTCATTTTGAGGAAATATAGTTTTAAGAAAAAAAATCCTCTTTTTTGTCCTTAAAAAAGAAATGAACTGCCATGATATTATCAGGATCGTGACAAAAACCTCAATTAGGTAAATAATATTCATCTTACTAAAAAGTATTAAATAAATCTAATTTTCAAACGCTCTTTCACTATCCATTTATCTCCCTTCAGTTCAACTTTTCCAGGTTGTACTACTTTTATTTCCTGATGACTTTGCCTAGGTGTATTGTCCCAATCGCATACAGGACTTAGATAAGCAGTAATTAATCCAAGCGCCTTACGATGAACTGACGGACTGTCAATGATATTGAGTTCGCCTTGCTGGCTATCGTCAGGCACAACGATTACGAAAATCGAGTCCGCCTTTTTGTGTAGGGAAAGTCTGCCAACTAAAAATTCATTTTCATTGTCCGGACCAAGTGCATATAAAGTAGTTTTTCCAATGAACTCTTGGATATCACTTTCTGTCAGATTATTTAATTTAAATATTAAACCAATCAAAGGATAGAAAAACAAGGAATCTGATATTGTATCTTGACTATCTACTTTTTCGCGTCTTCTATCATAGCCTAGCATCAAGTTCTCAGAAGCTTTTTCTTTAAGCATATCCTTTATAGGACGCAATTTCTCGTTTATTCCGAAATGACTTCTAAAAGACATTTCTTCATTTTCGTTCATTTGAAAAAAAACGTCGATAAACGTTTTAAAAGATGCAATAGCTTCTTCAAAAACTGTATCCTTTTTTGCATCTATATCAGCATACTTTTTGAACTCATCAAGATTTGTCTCAAATCCCAAATAGTTCAAAGCCTTGTAGCTAGAATTCGTTTTTGGACGATAAAGTCCGCCGTAGCAAGTTGCCTCTTTCCTATTTGCTTTGGGTAGTACAACTTGAGGATTTTTGATATCGTGATCATTGTATATGCTTCTAGATATATATCCACATATCTTTTCAATATAGGCACTTGATTGAATCAAGTCAATGTACTTACTGCCGTTGCCACTAAAAATGATACAGGTAGGTGGATCGAACTTTTGAATCTTTAAGAAATTTACAGAGTGGTATATTAAAGCCGTCAAATGCAATAAATACGACAATTTGAAATCCTTATTTTGCAATTCCTCAGTCACGTGAGATTCTGCATCATTTAACAACCAAAAATTTATTATTTCATCCGACCCATATTCTTCAATTATTTCCTCGTTGTAATCTACTAAATCAGGGATGTTTAGATTTTCAGACACCTTATCTTTTATCGCTTTGAAAATTCCATTGGATTTATCTCCCTTGAATTCATTAAATCCATTTCCCCATAAAACGTTGGCGCCAAAATTAACTGACGTTCCCGCAACAGGTACATTGTTTTTAAATAACATTATATCGGTTGAGCCACCACCGATGTCGAGCGTTAATACAGAACTGGAATTGTTAATAGCAGCTTTTTTGTTTAGAAAATAGTACGGAGCTTCTGACTCAGTAAGATTTTGTATGTGCGTAACTTCAGACGACTTAAAAACATTTGAATAAAGCCGTTCCCAAATATCTACGTAAGCTTTCTTTGCAGAAGGCGTTAAACTTAACGGCGAAAACCAGGTGATTGTTGTTTTGCGAGGATCTCCATTATTCAACAAGGTTTTTATTCTGATCAAGTAAAATATCTCTTGTAAAAATATTTCAGTGGCTTGCCTATAACCATCATTCGTTTCAATGTTCCACTTCAGATCAGGTAAGTATTGTTGGTCGAGATGCGGAATTCTGTTTTGCTCCCTTTGATAAGTAAAAGCAATGTTTGCATTTGCAAATAGCCTTCTTTGATTATCTGCGATAGAACGTTTTTGAAATAAGGCTGTTCGAATTGGAAATTTATATTTTCCATCTAACAAGATGCTTGGAAGAAATTCATGTTTTTGAATTTCCGTCGATTCTAGAAACTCTTTCGGAGTTTTTACAAAAGCGTTTTCCCATGTGAAGTCCTCTCTTTTTTTTAAAGGCTTATTAAGCATGGCAACCTGGATATCGTTATTATCTATGCAAAAGGGACTAGGGCTTCTTTGATGATTGGGATCATCTGTATAAGCAATAAATGTTGTAGTCGTTCCAAAATCTATTGAGTAATCGAGAATATCTTTTCCCAGTAACTTTTCTCGCCACTTAGGTACAATGCTGTTTCTTAGCACGCTGGAATCTATATCGGAAATTTCAATCTGGACAAAGTCAAAAATCGTATTTAGGGTATAGTAAGTTGATCCAACATTGGTGTATTCTGCTTCAATAGTCCTTTCCTCTCTTTCCAATTTGAACACATCTCCATTTTCAAGTATTCTCCCATTTTTGCCGAAATTTAGATTAAAATCATTATTGCTTTTATTATTCGAATCATCCTGCATCATAAAAGCAACTTTGTAAAAATCGTTATAGTTAACCTCTGTAGTAGATGTATTGATTTTTAAAAATGGGTAAATGCCCATATTTATTTTAATTGAATAGAATTCTGCCAACTCTATTATTTTACCGTCTTGATCCTCGACGACATTGCTGTTTTGATAGCGTTTAGATATTGACTCATTTCCAATTCGAATAATGACATCTACGGTATTATTATCCTTTTCGGTGATAGAAACCAACTTCGAAATTTCTTCAGGCTTGAACTCTTCAAAAAAAGTTAGGGTCAAGGGTAATAAGTAATCGTATTCTCTATCTTCTGCCCCATTTTTCAAAGGATTGTAGAAACATTCATCATTAAGGCGATAGTTAATTTTAATCAGATATTTTTCAAAATAGTGAACCGCCGTTTTTGACCCATTAGATTGCAAAAGTTTGCCAAATAATTCAACTCTTTCATTATTTGACAACTTTATGTTTTCTAATTGAAGACGAGTATGATCATTATTCTCTGCATGTCGTCTTAAATAAACTCGTATAGCATTTGCCGCTGTTGAATCTCTTAATTGAGTCTCTTCAAAAAAATCGTGTATGAATTTCCTTATTTCTGGCCTACGACTTTCGAACGGTATTATTCTTGAAAAATAATTACTGCGGTTAATCTGGTTGTACAATTTTATACTTTGTACTTCTCCCGGTGCCGTGAAAAAACCGGTGAAGGGTGAGGAGCCTGCAATGGGCTGGTTTTTGTATTTAATAATCAAGATATCGTCGCAATTTTCAAACGCGCTTTCTTGCAAGAAGATGTTTAATGTTGAGCCTAACAGCTTATGTCGATGATCACCAGCTAATAATTGACTTATCTCACTTTCCTTATTCCATTTAACAATAGAGAGTTCTTTGCCATCTTTTAGGTGATTATTCCAATTGTATATTAGTTCAAATACATCAAAACAATCTGAAACTAATTTTTTGAACGTATCCCCTGTATAATCTGTTCCATTTATTTCATCCTTGTCCAAAAGATCAAAGGCAGCTTCGAACAAATGCATTCGTGCAAGTGGGGATGGTATCGCATTTAACGATCTATCATTTCTTGCTTTCGATACTCTAATTTCCTGGATATCACTTGGAGAAAATTGGGAAGACTTTTGCCATCCTGTCCTGTCATGCGCTCTTGGGATAATACTTAATTTTTTTGCCATTTTTTTTCGTTTAAAAATGTATGTTATCCTCAATTATTTCTGTTGTGGCCACTTTACACATTGACATATACTTATAAACTTTATTAACGTCATTCATTTTTTTAAAAAGCTTTTCTGCTGCCGTTGTTCGAACAAACAAATCAGACATATCAAATGATCTGCTAATCCAACCTTCCATAAAACCTGCTTCCTTTTCATACCCTTTTAAAATAGCATGAAAAGACTTTTTTGAATTGCTCAAATTGAATGGACTTAAAGAGCGCTCATTGGTACTTAGTTGACTTAGCCACGGTGTGAAATATTTCTCTAAAAACTCATCGATTTTTTTGAGAATTTCCTGGTTGAAAAATGAAGAATTAAAGCCTGAGGATTTTCGAAAGACCAAGTTTTTATTTTTCTTGACTTCATCATGTAGAAGATGAAATAAATAGAATGAGGTTACGTCTTTCGCAAGACGTTGCCTCGCCTCATCCGAAATATTTGTAAAGTCTATTGTGGAAGTGTTTTCTTTTAATCCATATTCAAGAACCTCACCCCTTAAAGTCCAATTGAATTCAGCAAAATGAATAATACTTAAAGCCCCAATAACTTCAACTAAGTGTGCAGCATTGTTTTGCTCACTTTCATCATTCACATAAGGCTTGTTCTGCTCTTCCAAATCTGCTATATAGTACAACGCATTATAGAGATCTGAAAATTCAGGCCTTGTGTAGTAAGTTAGAGCAGCTTTAGTTTTTGAAAGAAAATTTTTGGAGTCAATATCACTTTTGCGTCCGTCGGGAAGTGAATCCGGATCTTCTAATTTGTAATAAGGCATTACCGTTAAGGCTCCGATCTGGCATTCACTTATTAAGGGTCGCTGATTATTTCTTAAATTTTTGAGCAACAAAGGGAAACCTGCTGCCCCTGTTCCACCAAAAATTGAACTGACAATAAAAACGCGGTCATCTCTACCGAATACATTTTCGAAAGCACGATAGCCGGGCGATTCTGTTAGTGTGTTTAATACAACGCAACCAACATTTGGGCTTCCTTTAAAGCCGACTGCTAAAGATTTATTCAAATTGTCTTTAGAATATAATAGTTTTAGTAAGTCTTCGGTGGGGCTATTTCTTGGGAGCCTTTCCATTTTGATGAATTGTGAAAAAGGTATGTCGTGTCTTTCATCAAAATCATACTCATCTTTCATTCCTGCACCAGGTGCAAGGGAACTTAAAGTAGCTATTTTAGTTTTAAAAAAACCGTCTGTCGAGTTTTGTACGTCTTTATAAATCTCATCATGAATTTTACCGTACAGCCTCAAAAGTGATTTGCAATCATTAAGCTCCTTCAAATCTTTATGAGGATCTATTAATATTGGTATTATATCAAAATCTCCTGCTCGAATTCCCGAGGCTAATAACATGGTCAGAGACTTAATAACACGTGCACCGGTTCCTCCAATTCCGAAAACAAATAGTCGTTTAGGCATAATATTTTAATTAGTAGTATCACCGAAGTAAGGTGTGCGTTTCCCCATCAAAGAAAACTGTCGGAAAATAAAAGAAAGCAAAAAGAAAATTAATAATGCTAATAGCAGATTTATTAAGCTGATCCTGAATATCAAAGGTGAAACATTACAAGGAGGATTAGCTAAAATTTCGCTAGCTGTAAAGTAAGTAACTACTGAAACTATTATACTGTTGAATATAAACGTTACAAACCAACTTCGATTGGAATAATACTTTCCGAAACGATTGTTTAGATATAAGTAGTAAATTAACAACGATATAGAACTTATTAATAACAACTCTATACTTACTTCAAAATAGATATCAGATTGAAAAGATTGCTGAACTCTGCGTCCACAGCTTTCATTAAGCCTTACATATTCGGCCCAAGGCATATAAAATTTTTCCAAAAGGGCGTCATACAACTTTCTCATACTTATTGTTTAACAAGAATAATTTCTAAACCTTTAAAAAAAGTTCTGTCACTAGTTTCATCAAAAGCATCTGCCATCGCCATGTATAAGTTTTGTAAACCAAAGGTGCTATCTCTTATAATATCAGCCTTTGATGCATCACTGTGATTATATCTTCTTATCCAATGTGGCTCTGTACTATTAATGTTTATCTCAATCATACCTACATTCCCTTCGAAATCAAAGCTGTTTATACGAATAAAATGTGTGCAATTGGAGGCAATCGACTTATCAGTTTCGCTTTTTAACACGTTCTCGAATTCATTTTTAGATACTACATCAGTTACCATAGCTTTTACACCTTTAGATGATAATTGAATATTTTTATTCAGATAATTTGAATCTAGAACATAACCCGGTAGATTTTTGAGATTTAGCCCAACCCAGAATTGAGTACTATCAGTTTTAATATCTCTAATTACTAAAAATTGATCCTGATTCTTGGGGCAAGTATATGCTAGCCATATTCCATCAGCAGCAGAGTGTATATCAGGGACTATACTGTAAAACGGATTTGCATAACCATATCCAAAATTTATCTCTTCAAAATCTTGTTCAAATAAACTCAAAGACTGAGAAATTTCTTTTTTTACAGCTTCAATATTCTCCGATTTTCCTTGTAATAAAATATAATAAGGTGCTTTTTGAGACCGCTCCTTTCCCACAAAATCAGACGTTAAAGCAAGTAGTGAAGTCGAATAACTTTTGTCAACATATTTACTAATATCTGTTATTGCCTGGCTAACTAACTTTTCTTCAGAAGGAGAATAAATCATATCAGAGATGAGCATCGTAACATTATTAGAATCTTGGTAATGACTTATTGTGTCCAGCATCACTGGTATCGAGGTATGTTGGCCCCAGGGTGCAAACCCACCCCCACTAATTAATTTTCCAACCTGATTTACGTCGATAGTATTAGGTCTTAAAGCAGATTCTTTTATGTCAAAAAAATTTACCTGATATCTGTTTGATAGTTTTGAAATAATATTTGGAACAACTCGCTGAAACAAGGTTGTTGACATATTTGAGGGCATGTAACCACTCATACTCCCCGAAGTTTCCAAGAAAATTTTTACTTGGGTTAAAGTTGGGTCTACTGTAACATTTGAGTCAAGTTGAGGACAACAGTTCTTGTCTAGTCCTAAATTTAGACAATCATTGTTATCACATGTGTAAGCTTCCCCAAAGTTCGACCATTTAAAAGTTGACTGATTTGTTAACTTTAAATGGTAAATATGAAAAAGACAAGATTCACCGAAACACAAATTGTAAAAGCCATTCAGGAACATGAGAATGGC
>JAEZRL010000410.1 GCA_023440945.1 Bacteroidota bacterium | reverse complement strand
TGCTACAGGTTATTACAAAGACAAACGCGACTTTTTACAAACCAATGGAAAAGTTGAAATACAAATTCCCTGGGTAGAAGGATTGAAGGTAACCGGTACTGCGGCTATAGATAAAACCTCTTCAACTGTTCGTTCCTGGCAAACACCGTGGACCTTGTATTACTGGGACGGAACTTCATTTGAAGATGATGGAACCACCCCTGTGCTAAAAGGTTCCGTTCGCTCTACTTTTAACGATCCAAGATTATCCCAAAATGCATCACAAGATTTGGCGATAAATCTTGTAGGGACTGTAGATTATAGTCACACTTTTGGTGGTGTTCATGCTGTAACTGCATTAGCAGGTGTACAAAGAGAAAAAGTTGAAGCAGACGGCCTTACAGCTTTCCGTCGTTACTTTATTTCTCCGGCTATTGACCAGCTTTTTGCCGGTGGTGCTTTGGCCCAAAGCATTGGTAATGTCAATTTATATCAAAGAGCAAGGCTTAGCTATTTTGGGCGGTTGGGATATAATTATAAAGAAAAATATATAGCAGAATTCTTATGGCGTTATGATGGCTCCTATCTTTTCCCTGAAGAACGTCGTTTTGGGTTTTTTCCAGGCATTACAGCAGGATGGAGAATATCCGAAGAAAACTTCTTCAAGAATAATGTGCATTTCATGGACAACTTGAAATTAAGAGGCTCGTGGGGTCAAATGGGTGCTGAGCCATACTATAGTGGAGTTCTGGCAGAGTACCAGTATTTATCAAATATGGCTTTTGGTACCTACATCCTAAATGATCAGATAGCTAAAACTCTATATGAAACAGTCGTACCGAATACTGATTTTACATGGGAGGTTGCGAACAATTATGATATAGGTTTAGATGGATCTCTTCTTAGGAACAAACTGAGTTTTGAGTTGGACTATTTCTATAATAAACGCTCCGGCATCCTTACTTATTTAGGTGGATCTATTCCTCAATCATCAGGTATTACAGACAAACTTCCTCCTGTAAATTATGGAAGAATGATTAATAGAGGTGGCGAATTTAAAATAACCTATAATGATCGTGTAGGAGATTTTACATATAGTGTAAGCATAAACGGTGGATATGCAAAAAATAAGATCATAGATTGGAACGAAACACCGGGTATTCCGACTTATCAACAATCTACAGGCAGTCCGTATGGAGCTTTCCTTGCATACCGGTATGACGGTGTGTTTGCTACACAGTCTGATATAGACAAAAACAAAATTGACTATAGTGGAATGACTGGTAATTTGCTACCAGGAGATATGAAGATAAAAGATGTAAACGGTGATGGTAAAATCAACGGTGATGATCAGGTGCGTTTAGACAAAACTAACACGCCTACTTTTACAGGTGGTATCAATATAAATTTGCAATACAAAAACTTTGACTTATCTGTATTGTTTCAGGGTGCGAAAGGTGGATTACAGTTTATTGGCCGTACAGAATCCGGTGATATAGGTAACTTCTTACAGTACGCATATGATCATCGTTGGACGATTGACCATCCCAGTGCCGTAGATCCTCGTCTTACCAATCGTCAAAACAGGTATTATACCGGCGGCTCTGCATGGAACAATGATTATTTTTTGAAACCTAATGATTACCTGCGCCTGAAAAATATTGAAATTGGATACTCTCTTTCCGAAAGGCTGAGTAACAAAGCCGGAATTAGTAATCTGAGGGTTTATGTAAGTGGATTAAACGTGTTTACTTTCTTTGATAAAATCAAGATATGGGATCCTGAAGCTACTACACAGGATGGTAAATATTATCCCCAGGCACGCATCCTCAGTACGGGTGTAAGAGTAACCTTTTAAAAAAAATAATGATGAATAAAATAAGTAAACAATTCGGCATCTTTATATTATTGATAACAGGTTTTATAACTTCCTGTAAAAAGGACTTCATGAATCTGAATCCGCTGGATAAGATTTCATCGGCACAAACCTGGAAAGATGGTCCGCTTTCTGAAGCTTTTGTAAATGGATGTTATAGCAAACTTTATTCAGGTGGCTTTAGTGAGCAAATGCTTGCATCCTTATCTGACGAGGCAGTTTTTACGCATACCGGACGCAGCATTAACACGATAAATGAAGGTAGTTTAAGTCCGTCCAACCTCGGCTGGGTAGATGGCACTTATGGTTGGGCAGATATGTACAATGGTATTCGTGCTTGTAATTTGGCATTGGCTAATATTAATGCTGAAGGATCTTTTAATGATTCTACTTTGAAGCGCCGTCTCAATGGCGAGTTGTATTTTCTTCGTGCGTATTACTATCATCAATTGGTGAGATATTACGGCGGCGTACCTATCATAAAAGGTACATATGGTCTTAACGAAGATTATACTATAAGCAGAAGCAGTTTTGATGATTGTGTAAAGCTTATCGTAAGCGACTGCGACAGTTCGAGTATGTTATTGTCAGGATTCAGCATGGATAAAGGCAGAGCAAGTTCACTTGCTGCTATAGCTTTAAAATCCCGAATTCTATTGTATGCAGCTAGCGATTTGCATGATAAAACTGCAGCTTCACAAAAATCTTCTCTGCTTTCGTCTTACCCACATCCAGAATTTTTATTTTATACCATTGGAGATCGTACAGCACGTTGGCAGGCTGCACAGGCTGCTGCAAAAGCTGTTGTAGATGCAGGAACCGGATATAAATTCGACCTAACCGCCCCGGTATCTGCTGCAGAAGGAACAGCTAATTATATAGCATTGTCGATGGGTGGAGGAAGTAAGGTTGCAGATGCCTCAGCCGGAAACGAACTGATATTTGCACGTTACTTTATTGCAGATCAGGATGAAGGTGCAAGGCAAATGGGATTATATAACGGTCCTAACGGTTATCATAACTGGGCCGGTAATACGCCTATCGGATTATTGGTTGACGATTACGAAATGATGGATAGTACAAATTACCCGGCAGAAGCTGCTAAAGCCGTTCCTTTTGATTGGAATAACTCTAAAATGAAAGCAAGCCCGTATGTAGATCGTGACCCAAGATTATATGCTACAATAATGTATGATGGAGCACCATGGAAACCGCGTGATAAAATTTCTGGTAATGTAGATCCTGCCAATCAAATACAAACAGGACAATATGATTTGATGGATAATGGCAGCAAGATTGTATGGAAAGGGTTAGACACACGCAGCAGTACAATAGAAGACTGGAACGGTAGCCGTACAGGATACTACATGAGGAAGTTCATTGATCCAAACCCCGATATTGTGGATAATACCGATCGTCAAAACATACCCTGGCCATTCTTCCGTTATACAGAAGCAGTGTTCAATTATATTGAAGCTTCTATCGAGCTTAATCAATTAGACGTTGCAACAATGTGGCTTAACAAAATACGTTTTCGTTCTGGTATGCCTGCAATAACAGAAACAACACAGGCAGCCTTAAGAGACCGCTACCGTAAAGAGAGAAGATTGGAGATGGCATATGAAGAACAGCGTTATCACGATGCACGGCGTTGGATGATCGCCCCAACAACCTTGGGAAGAAAGCTAACTTTCATTAATGTTACCGGCAAATTCAAACCGGGCAAAACAATGTCCAAGCCTTATCGTCATGATGAAACTGTTTATGACTATACTTATGCACCGGTTGTAGATATTGCACATGAAAACAGAACATGGGAGGATAAGATGTACTTCCGTCCATTCAGCCGCGATGAGCGAAATAAAAATAATAAGCTGGATCAGAATCCAGGGTATGAAGAATAATGATTTATAGCTCGCATCTTTATTGAAGAATCAATGCTGGTTTTTGCCAGCATTGATTCTTTTTAGTATCTATGTCCCTTCTAAATTTATCTGCTTTGTTACGTTTTACTTTTAGTTCTGCCTACAAAGGTTTTATAGTCTTAACTATCTTATTACCTGGTCTGTTCACAGCCTGTTCATCACCTTCTGTTAAGGATAAACCGGTCGAAAAAGATTCCCTGTTTACCTTACTGCAGCCGGAGCAAACTGGTATAACATTCAGTAATAAACTGGAAGAAGGGTTGAACACAAATGTGTTGATGTATGAATACTTCTACAATGGAAGCGGTGTTGCCATTGGCGATATAAATGGGGATGGATTACAAGATATTTTTTTCACCGCTAACATGACCAATGATAAGCTGTACTTGAATAATGGTAATTTGCAATTCGCAGATATAACTACCGAAGCTGGTGTTGCAGGCAGACAAGGCCCCTGGAAAACGGGTGCTACAATGGCAGACGTAAATGGAGATGGAAAAACAGATATTTACGTTTGCTATTCCGGCAGGTTACCTGGTGCTAAAAGAGTAAATCAGTTGTTTATTAACCAGGGAACAGGCAGCAATGGTATTCCGCATTTTCTGGAACAGGCAGGCGAATATGGCTTAGCTGATTCAAGTTACAGCACCCAGGCTTATTTTTTTGATTATGATCGGGATGGAGATTTAGACATGTTTTTATTAAATCATAACCCCAGCAATTTCCCTATCCTCGATGAAGTAAGCACCGCTGCATTACTGAAGAAAACAGATAAATCAATTGGCGTAAAACTTTTTAGAAACGATAATAATCATTTTATTGAAGTAACAGAAAAAGCGGGTTTAAGCAGTTCCGCTTTAACCTATGGTTTAAGCGCAGGCATTGCTGATATTGATGGTGACGGCTGGCAGGATATTTATATCGCCAATGATTATAATGTTCCGGATTACTTATATATCAACAATAAAAACGGCACTTTTACTGATAAAATACAATCTGCCCTTGGCCATACATCGCGGTCTTCAATGGGCAATAATATTTCGGATATTAACAACGATGGTCTCCCGGATAT
>JAEZRL010000390.1 GCA_023440945.1 Bacteroidota bacterium | reverse complement strand
GAAGGAATAGTATACGATGTGCAATACATTCCTTCGTGGAAAGAAGTGCCGCTGAAAAAAATTATGGAGCAACGTTATCGCATTCCGGTATATGTTAATAATGATGCGAATTGTTTTGCTGTTGGTGAACATTATTTTGGTAAAGGCAAAAATGCGGATTCGTTGATAGGTTTAACGCTTGGTACAGGTGTTGGCGCAGGCATTATTATCAACAATAAATTATATCCAGGAAGAAATTGTGGTGCAGGAGAATTTGGGATGGTTAATTATCTTGATAATGTGTATGAATATTATTGCAGTGGTTCGTTTTTTGAAAATGTTTATCAGTTAAGTGGCGAAGCTGTTTTTCAAAGTGCAAAGGAAGGCAATAAAAGAGCGATGGAAATGTACGCTGAAATGGGTGTGCATTTGGGTAATGCTATAAAAATGATCATGTACACTTATGACCCTGCATTGATCATTTTAGGCGGCTCAGTTCGTTTTGCTTATGAATTTTTTCAGCAAACGATGTGGGAAAGAATAAAAACTTTTGCTTTTACAAAATCTGCAGAACGTTTACGAATAGAAATATCCGAACTCAAGAACAGCGGTATACTCGGCGCTGCAGCTTTATATTATGATGCTTCAAAATGATTTTTTTGTTGATAACAAATGAACATGGTGAGTGGTTTTAAAAGATGCCAAAAGAGTTGCAGATGAACGAAATGCGACGCAACGAAGATGCCATAGAAAACAAGAGCTTGTATTATAAAAAAACTGCGTTATATGAAAAAGATTATTGTTATTGTTTCGCTGTTGTTTATTTTTTTTAATTCTTTTTCCCAGCAGAGAAAGAGTGATTTTTCAATGATGCTGAAAGATGACTGGAACATGCAATCATCTCTTAAAGCAACTGCTACGGGCAATGAAATTTCGCAGGATAATTTTGATGCGAACAATTGGTATAAAGTAAATGTTCCTACCACACTTGTTGCAGGATTGCTGGCCAATAAAGTTTACGATTTTGATCCGTTTTACGGAAAGAATTTAGAGAAAATGGATGATTCAAGTTTTAATTATCCTTGGTGGTTTAGAAAAGAATTTACATTGCCTGCTGCTGAAAAAGATAAGAACATTGTGTTGAAACTGCATGGTATTAATTACAAAGCAAATGTATGGTTGAATGGAAAGTTGTTAGCCGATTCTGCACAAATAAAAGGGCCTTTCAGAATCATAGAATTAGATGTTACAACACAAATAAATAAGGAAGGAAATAATGTGCTTGCACTTGAAATTACAAGACCTTTTAATCCAAACAAGAGAGATGGTGATCTTGCAATTGATTATGCAGACTGGATTCATTATCCTCCTGATTATAATGGTGGTATCGTTAATAATATCGAAATAAAAACCTATGATAAAGTAGGAATTGAATATCCGTTGGTAACAACCCACTTCGATTATCCATCTTTAAATGTTGCTCATTTAACCGTTGATGCAAGGGTGGCCAATTATACCAGTGAAGAACAGGATGTTACAGTGCAAGGAAAAATAAATGACAACATTGAGTTTCAGAAACAAGTTCATCTAAAACCAAATGAAGTTACAGATGTAACGTTTAGTCCGGCAGATTTTTCTCAGCTCAATATAAAAAATCCACGTATCTGGTGGCCATGGGAATATGGTAAACCGGAGTTGAATTATATTGAGCTATCGGTTCTTCATAACAATAAAATAAGCAATACAATTGGTGAACCTTTTGGTATCAGGGAGATAACATCGAAGCTTATCAATAATAATAAATCAAGAGTGTTTATTGTAAACGGTAAGCCGATCATGTTGCGTGGTGCTGCATGGTCGCCTGATATTTTTCAGCGGCGTTCTGCAGAAAGACAGGAGCAGGAAATAAAACTTGTTCGTGATATGCACATGAATATTGTAAGATCAGAAGGTAAACTGGAAGATGACAATTTTTATGATCTCTGCGATAGATATGGCTTATTGGTAATGACAGGTTGGATGTGTTGCGGAGCGTGGCAATATCCCGAAAACTGGAGTGCTGCAGAAAGAGAAGTGGCAATGGCATCAGACAGTAGCGTGATGTATTGGTTGCGTAATAAAGCCAGCATAATGGTGTGGTTGAATGGAAGCGATATGCCTCCCACAGATACAAGTGTTGAAAGAGATTATTTAACAATAGAAAAGAATTTAAAATGGCCTAACCCGGTTCTTTCTACTGCAACTGCAGATGTGTCAAAAGTATCAGGTTACAGCGGTGTAAAAATGAATGGTCCGTACGATTGGGTGCCGCCAACTTATTGGGAAAGTGACACGGCTAAGTTCGGCGGTGCATGGAGTTTTGCAACAGAAATCTCTCCCGGTCCTGCTATTCCGCCTTATGAAAGTTTGATAAAATTTATTCCAAAGGATTCCTTGTGGTACACAACATGCGATTGGTTGTATCACTGCGGAACCATGACTTTCGGTAACACTCACATATTTGACAGTGCATTGAATGAACGATATGGTGAATCAAAAAATATTCATGAATATGTTGCAAAAGCGCAGGCACAGAATTATGAAGCACAAAGAGCTATGTTTGAAGGGTATGGATTGAAAAAATATAAAACAGCAACAGGTGTAATTCAATGGATGCTGAGTAATCCGTGGCCAAGTTTAATATGGCATACCTATGATTATTATCTCTATCCTGCCGGAAGTTATTTCGGAACAAAGAAAGCCCTGGAACCCTTGCATGTAATGTATTCTTATAAAACTAAAAGTGTGAATATTATCAATTCATGGCAGCAGGACTTTTCAAATCTTAAAGTGAAAGCAGATGTATATAATATAGATGGAACACTAAAATACTCCCACTCCATAACAACAAATGTTGATGCAGACGGAACTAAGAATTGTTTTGCTTTGCCAGCTATTAATAATCTATCAGATAATTATTTTGTACGGCTCGAATTAAAAGATGCACAAGGCAAAGAGCAAAGCATTAACTGGTATTGGTTATCAAAAAAAGAAGATGAATTGAACTGGAAAAAATCAAAATGGTATTATACACCACAATCTTCTTTTGCTGATTTTACTTCATTGCAAGAACTGCCTGCAGCAACTATAAAAATGAGTGCAACATCTGCTCAAAAAGGTGATAGCACCTCACATACTATCACCGTTACAAATACTGGCAGATCTGTTGCATTTTTTGTTCATGTTCGTGCTTTGAAAGGAAGAGACGGAGATGATATTTTGCCTGTTCTCTTCAGCGATAATTATTTGTTATTAGCGCCGGGAGAAACAAGAACTATTCAATGCAGATATGCTAACAAAGATGCAAACAATGCTACGCCTTATTTTTCAATCAGTGGATGGAATTTAGATGCGAATAATTCCACAGGAGAGAATACAAGCTTTGTAAAAAGTTATGAGTAGTGTTGATTCTACAATAGGTAGAACTTCACAACGCATATTCATTTACGCCTTGCTTTGTTTTTTCTTATGATATTGTATAAAACAAGGCCTGCGCCGGCAAAAAATATAGCCACCAGCGGGCCAAATTTGCCTGGCATTATATCAGCGATTATTAGCCCAAATGCTGAGCCGCCTGCTATTATTCCTACTTGTATCCAAAAATCACTTTTTGCAAGATTCGGGTCCATGCCTTTTTCTATCAGGGCTAAACGTTCTTTTGATTTTGAAGTAATGTACAGATAAGCAATTCCAAACACGGTTAATAACAGCAGAATTATCAGCAGAATAAAAAAGAAGGAGCTTAAAGATGGATTGTTCATTGTTGTGCGTTTTCAAGTTTTGACAACTGCAAGGAAAAAGTGGTTACAAAAATTATTAGAATTATTTTGTAACCGCGAAAACCGAATGGTTGTCTAAATAACAGTGAATACTTCAACGGATATTGAAATAATAAAAAAGGTATTGGCAGGCAATACGCAAATTTACAGCTTACTTGTAAACAGGTATAAGAACAAGGTTTTTAGTCTTGCTTATTCCATTGTTGCAAACAGGGAAGATGCGGAAGAAATTGCACAGGATGCTTTTGTAAAAGTCTTTGCGAGTTTACAATCTTTTAAAGAAAAATCGTCTTTCAGTACCTGGTTGTATCGCATTGTTGTAAACACATCTTTGAATAAAAAGAAATTAAAAAGAATAGTAGCAGTTGATGAGGTTGATGGAATAAAACAGGATGAATATTTTGGGTTTGATTCGTTAACGGAGCATTTAAAAACGGATGATCAGAAAAAATTTATACGGATAGCACTTAATGCTTTGAATGAACAGGAAAAACTTTGCCTTGCGCTTTTTTATCTGAACGAATTATCGGTAAAAGAAATTTACGAGATAACAGGTATATCGGAATCGAATATAAAAGTTTTACTTTTAAGAGGAAGAAAGCATTTGTATGAACAACTGAAGAAATTATTGAAATCTGAAGTGAAAAATTTAATCTGAATGTGTATGAAAGAAGATAAAAATTTAAAAGAATTATTGCAGAACAATTTAATGGAAGAAACATCTGCAGGTTTTACTGAAAAATTAATGCAAAGAATCAACATAGCTTCCACAACAGGAGCTTATACCCGTTCCTTATGGGAAGATAAATTGTTTAAAGTAATAGCAGCAGCTTTCACTATTATAAGCATCTTATTATTGTTATTAAATATACCGTTCGGGAGAATTGTAATCTCTTTTAACTGGAAGTTTGAAATGCCTTCTGCGCTTTCTTTGCAGATTATTCAATTTCTTTTTGCTTTTTGGATAGTAATGATAGTAAATCAATTGCTTTTGGGAAGAAAGCAGAAAGAAGCATAACTCTTCTAAAACTTCCTGAATATCCTTATCAATATAGAAATCACAATACTCAAAATGATCATCGTAGTTAGGGGAAAATAAAACCGGAAGTTTCCTTTTTCAACCCTGATGTCTCCCGGCAACCGTCCCAGCCAATTGAGTTTATCATAAAAGAAATAGATCAGCAAGCCGATCACTGCTATTATCAGCCCCCCGATAATTATATATTTTCCGCTTTCCTGGTTCATAATAACATCGCTTACTGCAATATAAAACTTTTCGT
>JAEZRL010000385.1 GCA_023440945.1 Bacteroidota bacterium | reverse complement strand
TTCATAATACGTGTTGTGTAGAACAATATGTGTACTGCTTAATTCATAATTACGATAGATGCTATAAGTGTTAAATGTATCAACGCTGTTGTTATCAGACAAAGTAACGGAAGAGGCCTGCATATTATAACTGTAAGCTTCTATGTTATATCGGCGGATATTGAATTGCAATCCTGTTTTTAAAGTGAGTGTTTTGCTAAGATGATAACCTAGAGCAAAACCAACTTCGGAACCTAAAGCAGGCCGGTGATGAACTACCTGGTTAACATCTAGGGAATAGTTAGCAGAAACCGGAATTGCAGAAACAAAAGATTGAACAGGATTACCGGTTTTTTCATCTATAAGTCTGCGATAACTAACCGAAGGTGTAACATAAAACTGGAAATCGAGTTTTGGAAAACCCCTTCTTTTAATGAGAGCAGAAGTTGTAATTGGATAACTTTTCCAAATATTATAATCATTTAGATTACCGATTTGAAGGGCCTGAAAAACCTGGAAATCAGGAAATGCTTTTGCATCTTTTGCCGGCAAATAAAAACTATTTGGAACAACAGGTGGCAAAGCGGTAATAACGATCTTACCTGCAAGATCAGGTTTTTCTGCCTTAAGAACCCTTCCCTGTTTTGTAATAGCTGTTGTTTGAAGAGCAGTTTGGTTTTCTGCTTTTACCGATTTTGTGGGAATAGATTCAATATCTTCAACACCGGCTTTTTGTACCTGAGTTGTTACCTCTACCCTTTTATTGGTACTTTCAGAAACTTCAGCAATGGTTTGTTGTGTAATATGATTGGCTGTCAAATGCTGCTCCAATACTTCTTCCGTTGCTATTGCATTTAGCTGGGCCACTTTTTCCTTTTCTTCAGGAGTGATAGATGGAGCACTGTTGCGAATAGATGCCAGTTCTATTTGTTTATTCGGTTTCATCAGCAAAGTTGAAACAACAAGCGATGAAATAATAAAAATAGAAATAAAAGTGAGAGCCGGCCATTTGCGTTCTCCGTGAATATTTTCCTGGATATTTCTCCAGATATGATCGGAAGGGTACATCCTGTGATCCTTTACCTGTTGTTGCAGGTAGTTTTCGAAATCGTCATTATATAAAGGATTCCTCATGGGATGTCAAATCAGTTAATCAATTATTTTCGAAAAGCAGCCATAAGAGTGAAATGCTCTTGCGGTTTATCCAAAATTTTCTTCTTTATCAAAATTGCTTCCAGCATAGCCTTAGCTCTTGTATATTGGCTGCGGCTTGTGCTTTCCTCTATATCCAACATCTCTGCAATTTCTTTATGAGTATATCCTTCTAAAGCATACAGGTTTAAAACTGTTCTGTAACCAACAGGTAATAAGCGAATACATTCAATTACCTGCTTTGCCTGCATGATAGAAGGGATCGTTTCTTCCTTCACCTGCAAATAATTTGCGTGCGCCAAATCCACATTTTCATTGAACTTCTTATACTTCTTCAAAAAGTTTATACAATTGTGAACGATTATTCGTCTTATCCATCCTTCAAAAGCACCTTTGTTTTGAAAAGTATGAATCTGGGTAAACACCTTTATGAAGCCTTCCTGCAACATGTCCTCCGCATCTTCTCGGCTTTGTGCAAAACGATAACAAACAGACAGCATTTTAGGGCTATACCTATTATATAGTTCCCTTTGGGCAGCCGGATCGTTTTGCATACAGCCAACTATCAAAGCTTCAACAGTCATTCGAGGTAATTGAGTTTACCCAATAAATTTAGACAATTTTTATCATGTAGTGCTGCATGACAAAAATTTAATTACCGGGGATAGTAGATTTTTTTTAGGTGAATGCTAAAAGCAGTTGAATAAAGGCTATTGATTTAATGAGTAAAGTCAGAAATTGATCGTTCTTTTTTCACCTTTATTATTGACGATCTCAATGCTTTTTACCTGTTCGTTTACAGGAATAAACAAAGATGATTGGGAAAGAAAAGAATTTCCATGATATACTTCTTCCTTTCGTTGACTTCCGTTTTTCAGATGTACAAAAACTACCTTATCATCCTGTTTTAATGAGATATTTTTTTGAGGAGCGTTCTGTTTAAAAAGTTTTAGCGGCCCTCTGTTTTGCGAAGCTGCTATTAAACATCCATTTTCACTTCTTAATTGAACCAACGCTTTTGCATTACCGGGAATATAAATACCTGATTGCAAAATTGACTGAGAAGCAAAGTTTCCTTTACCATCACCCAATAAAACAAGACCATTTAAGGCATCGTATCTTCCGTTAGAAACTTCGTTGCCAAAATCATTTCCGGAAAGTACAACATCGAGATTGCCATCATTATTTGCATCTGTTACAACTATTCCAAACACCGGCGCAAATTGAGCAGTTACAGGTAATGCATGCATTTCAAATTTTCCATTTCCAAGATTTTTGAGATAGCAACTCTTTTGATTATTAACCTGCAAATGCAATGACGTTTTTAATGCAGAATCAGGAAAGATATCGTGAATATCTGCTACACCAAAAGACTTATAAGTAAGATATTTCTTCTTCATAGAGGGTAACTGATCTACAATATCATCACGGTTGAAAGCTGTAAATTCTTTCTTTTCTCCTTTTTCATCTTTCAAAAACACAGTAAGGATCGCGTCAACACTTCCATTCTTATCAAAATCTTTTGCGTAAACATTTACAGGGTATTGATCACTTGCCTGCAAAAAAGAATTTTCACCAAGATTACCAACAATGTAGTCTATGTCTCCATCATTATCAAAATCACCGCCTGCGATGCTATTCCACCATCCTTTCTGATCGTTAACACCTGATGAAGCAGAAACATTTTCGAAATTTCCATGATTATTTTTAAAGAAAGTTACAGGCATCCATTCACCCACAACGATAAGATCAGTCCAGCCGTCATTATCAAAATCGGTCCAAATTGCATCGCATACCATCCCCATATTTTGAAGATCTTTAGCAACTTCATTTGTAATGTCGGTAAATTTTATATGGCCAGGTTTTGAATCATTCCTGTAAATACAGGAACTAACAGGCATGGGATAACTACCCGGCAAAACTCTTCCACCAATAAAAAGATCAAGATCTCCATCGTTATCAATATCTACTGCTTTTATACAACTTTTACTAGTATAGTTGCGAGGCAACGCAGAAGTATCTACAGAAAAGGTTCCTTTACCGTCATTAATAAATAACTGGTCTTCATAGTTATTTGTATTTGAAGG
Source organism: Bacteroidota bacterium (assembly GCA_023440945.1). Lineage (GTDB taxonomy): Bacteria > Bacteroidota > Bacteroidia > Chitinophagales > Chitinophagaceae > JAEZRL01. The sequence goes on along the minus strand of JAEZRL010000385.1, from coordinate 779 downwards.
CGACTCATTGCTACCACTTGCACAATACAAGTCAAGGTCACCATCGTTGTCGATATCAAACAATAACACACCCATACTTTTAGGTCTGTGATTATTTTGATTCACAGCCAACTGCAAATTCTTTTGAATAAACTTTCCATCTTTTTGCTGTAGTAAAAAAACTCCTGAAAAATCGCTGGAACTTCCTATATAAATATCATCAAGACCGTTACCATCCACATCTCCTGCTGCAAGTCCCGGCGCATACTGTGAAAACTTATGTGGAAGTAATCTTTCATCATTAAAATCAATAAACTCCGTTTCGCTGTGCACATAGTGAACATTTGAAGAAGCAGTTACATCCGTAAACAAAGTATGATGATCGAAAATTGAATCAGTTGCAGAATTATTATCAACAGCACTTTTTATATCAACAGTTAATAATTTATTTACAGGAACCTGATTCAACAACTGTTTCTTATTGCCCCAATTGATAATAACTGAATCAATTATTTTGACAGAATCAAGACCGAAAAAAGCTCTGTTGCTAACAGTTGATAAATAACCCCGATAAGGTGAGTTTTCGAAAAACTGTATTTTATCTTTACCATAATAAATTGTAGCTGTTGCGCCGATGCCATCTACATTTTTTTCATTTCCTTTGAAAGCAATTTCAAGATAATTGGCTTTGACATTATCTTTTGCGTTTAATGTATTTTCATACACAGAAGCTTCGTCATTAATGTTATTGATAACATAATCAAGATCACCATCATTATCCAAATCAACATAGACAGCAC